>NZ_JBFRPK010000031.1:0-142626 GCF_041471965.1 Vibrio sp. 10N.261.51.A3 | reverse complement strand
AGTGTCGTCTACTCGACAGAACCTTCACAGATGGCACTTCGTAACTCGGAAGTGCCCCATTGTGTGTTTCGACCGATTGAACAAACTCTTCACTAAAGCATCATTTGACTTACTTTTTTTCATGCCTAGAACTCTAACTATCTAACCAAATTTGCTAATCCACAACAAAAGGCTTCACACCTATTCCTTCCCGATGTTTTAGCCTTATAAAGGGAATTGTCAGCTTGTAAAAACAAGTTATCGGTATCAATAACTTTTCCTTTGATAGTAGAAATGCCAATACTTACCGTGACAACACCTGCATCGGTAGAGTATTCATGAGTCATTGCTTCAGCTTGTATATTTTTTCTTATTCTTTCTGCGACATGTTTTGCATCACGGAGGTTAGTATTGGGCAATACAGCCACAAACTCTTCTCCACCATACCTTACTAGTAGATCGGAATCTCTATACACATTTTTTCTTAATTGGCTAGAAATTATCTTTAGCGTTGTATCCCCCGCAGCATGACCATAATTATCATTGTAGTTTTTGAAATTATCAATATCTATAATCAGAAGTGACAAGGGCTCACCAGATCGCCTTGCTAAGGCTGAAATTTTTTTTAAATATGCTGAATAAATACGACGATTATATAGCCCTGTCAAAGGATCAATCTCGCTAAGCTCCTTTAATTTTATATTTGCCTCAACTAATTCTTTTTCCTTAAGGTCAAGAAGTTTTTGAAGCTTTACTTGCTCAGTAATATCACGACTAATACCGAACATTCCTATCAACTCACTTCCTCCATCTTTGTAAAGAGGCCATTTACAGGTAGATACCCAGCCCTCATTTCCCTCATTATCTGTATAAGGTTCGATTGAGGTTGTTTTCTGTATTCGACCTTCGATTATTTTCTCATCTTCCTTACGATACATTAATGCATGTTCATGAGGAAACAGATCAAAGTCATCTTTATCGTGAAGTTCCCTCCATGAGTTTTTCCCGACAAGCTCTGCAAAGTTCTGACTGCACAATATGAACCTATAATTCATATCCTTAAAGTAGATGTAATCGCTAGTAATAGATAATAAGGACATGAAGTGACTGAGGAAATTACTTTGCATATATCTGCTCTCTTATTTTTCGGGGGCTCACAAAATGTCAGCGTTAAATTGTCCGTCAATATGAAAGATAGCTGACTTGGCCAACTAAACCAAGTCACTACCTTCATTACCTAAGCCAATCGAAGTTGGTATTTTAGGTCTACTGATAGTGGATATATGTATAATTAAGCAAGTTGTTGTGGCTAAGTGAATTTGGCCACTAATTTAGAGTGAACCAACAACATTTTCTATCTCGCAATGTGCCCCATTGCGACTTAGCGAGTAAATTGTTACGGTCACATTCCACCAGTTGTTTGGAGTTCTCTGCCTTCAAAAGTAACCATAAATAGTTTTAGAGTGTAGCTTCCTAAAATAGTGGTATTTAATATGCTATTCCCCTGTATATTATGCATCTTAGTAATTACAGGGTATAAGGAAGGGTATCATTATGGAGTCTTGTTTGATTTTCTTTTTAAATCATCGTGTTACTTTCTTTTTGGCGGTGTGATGTAAATATTACAATAGTCTGTGACGTGGTGTAGTGAAATAGTTAATTTGGCTACAAATTAAAAGGTTAAACCACTGCGGGTAACACATGTGATGGTCAATGGAGTGAGGGCATTCGTTAGATTCCTTCACTACCCCTACAAAATCTAATGTGTATTACTATCGACTAGTACAATAACTCTAGCAAGCTTTTGTCCAATTGTGTGTTTCACACTTAGAACTCACGATTGTGAAATCAATCATTCATTGATGATGATTGTTTATTTCATAATAACTTGATGAAAATGGATCGAAGGCTGGTTTTGCAAAGAACTCAGCCATAAACCGCTCAACCTGCAGTATCATTGTCTAGTTACGAACATGAACTTCACCGGATCTGCAATTGGCCGCCGGAACAAGCCTGATTCCGGCGCCCTTAGAGTTAAATCACATATTTTCCTCAGCAAATTCCGCTAGACGAGAGCGAACAACACCATTGAGATATATGTTGGCACTACCTTCGTAGTTCTTAAACTTCTCAATGACATAGGTGAGGCCAGAGGTAACAGGAGACAGATAATTACTATCAATTTGTGAAAGGTTACCGGATATAACAAGCTTGGTACCCTCACCACAACGAGTGATGATGGTTTTGAGTTGTGCTGCAGTTAAGTTTTGTGCCTCATCGACAAGAACGAATGCATGCTGAATCGAACGGCCACGCATAAAGTTTAAAGATTTGAACTGAATGTTCGCCTTATCAACAATATACTGGAGACTTTCATTTGGTAGAGCGTCCCCCTTATGCAAGCTTTCCATCGTGTCAGTTACCGCACCTAACCAAGGCAACATCTTCTCTTCTTCTGTACCCGGCAAGAAACCAATGGACTCTGCAATCTCTGGGGTTGATCGGGTTACGATCACCTTATCCACGATCCCTCGCTCGACCGACTGATCCAAAGCACTGGCTAGGGCTAAGTAGGTTTTCCCCGATCCTGCAGGGCCATTTAAGATAACTAGATCAATTTTAGGGTCGAGAAGTGCATGGAGAGCTATCCCTTGATAGACGTTTTTTGCATGGACCCCCCAAGCATTCTTGTGCAATAACCTTTCCTTACCGAGATCTAGTAATCGATAATGATCGCCATCCCTCCCGACAACCCTAGCAGCAAAGTCTGAATCTTCATCTAACAAATACTGGTTAACGTATAAATCACCTAACTGCTGGCACGGAATATCATGGTAAGTTCGACCATACTCTACAACTGTTTTTACATCTGTAATTTGCTGCCAGAAGTCACCATCAAAGCGCTGATAACCTTTTGATAATAGTTCTATGTCTTCAACTATTTTATCTTTTCGATAGTCTTCTACATGTTTCAAGCCAGCACTTCTGGCTTTAATGCGCATATTTATATCTTTCGTTACCAACACAACTTCTTGTGATTCATGCATTCGCTGTAGACACAAGGCACTATTGATAATGAAATTATCTGGACTATCTAAAGGCATCCAATCGGAGCCTGTTCTTCCGTTTAGTTCTATATAATCTGCAAATATAGATAGAGTTCCATCAGGGCTTGGTCCTTTATGTTCAATCAAAATCCCAGCTTGCACATCCTCAGGGCTTGCACCGTCAACTAAATGCTCAATGGTTTTAATTACAACACGGGCATCCCGCGCTACGTCTTTTTTGCTGTCCTTTATACGATCTAATTCTTCAAGAACAGTCATTGGAATAACAATACGGTGCTCTTCAAATGCATAAACTGCCATTGGGTCATGTAGCAACACATTAGTGTCAAGTACGTAGACTCGCTTCACATCATCACTTAAAACTTTACTCATGCAGCCACCTTCTCAGCTTGAAGACAATCATAAGACTCATTAACAGCCTTAAATCCACAGCCCTCTTTTTGCTTCAAGGTCTGAACGAATTTGGTAGATTTTTCGAACTTGACACCCGTCTTACCACTACCTGCCGCGCCAGTGAGAATCACAAGATCAATATCAGGGTCGAGCAGCGCATCAATCGCCATGCCTTGATAGACGTTCTTTGGTGTGATGTCCCATGCTCTGCGATTCATCAATCTTTCGCGGCTGAGGTCTCTCAGGGTAATGCTTTCCGGCTCAATCTCCTCGACTCGAGCGGCAAAGTCACTTTCTTCGTCAATCACATATTGGTTGAGGAAGGTTGGCTCGAACGGCGCTCTTGCTAAGGTGTGCAGCGTCTTGCCGCCTAAACTTCTGCTCTCGACATTATCGATACCATCCCAAAATGAGCCTTCCAGTTGTTGGAAGCCTTTGGTGAGGTATTGGATATCATCAATCAGTTGGTCAGTTTGATAGTCTTCAACAAAACGTACACCGGCGCCTTTTGCTCGTAAACGCATATTGATGTCTTTGGTGATGAGAACCACTTCGCGTGGTGCGCGTTTATTTTGAAGATAGAGGACAGCGTTGAGGATTCGGTTATCGCCCGCCTTGTCATCGGCAAAGGCTTTGATGCTTTCTTGAAGTTCGTAGTCAGCGAGTATTGAAATACTGCCAGATGCATTTATGTCTTTAGAAAAAGGGATGCCTTCCGATATTTGGTCTGGTGTGGCTTCCCTGAACAGGTCTTCGAGCGTTCGAATCGCAATTCTCGCATCTCGAGCAACGTCTCTTTTACTGTCTTTGATTCTGTCGAGTTCTTCTAGCACTGTCATGGGGATAACGACATCGTGCTCTTGGAAAGAAAATATAGCGAAGGGTTCGTGAAGTAGGATATTGGTGTCTAAAACAAATAGCTTCCGGTTGGTCTCGCCCATAGCATCTCCTCGCCGACGTGCGGCTTGCCTTGCATTCATTGAACGTAGATAAAGCTCATATAAAGATTAGTATCTGATTCTGGTGATAGTCAACTACTCACCTAAACTTCATCTAGAGGAACAGCACCATATCGTTACGAGTGAATATGGTGTATTCGTTTGAGAGCAGCAATCTGCTACCTATAGATTAACCATGAATTTTTGACAGTTTGATTGCACTGGCGAAAACAGAAAAAAAGCATGAAATCATCTCCTTTAGGCGTGACCTAAATCACAGCATCGAGTAAGATTAGCGACCTTTTTCTGCACCATTTTCTCGAGATATTTATTATTGAGAGCGCACTTAAAAAGTGGCTGCAAACTAGACATTTTTGGCTATATTTTTAGTTCAGGAGCGATAATGTTCTTGTTTAAAACTGCAGTTAAGAAGACCAAATTCCAACTATAAGATTGAGGTAGTCGATTCATGACATTTGCTTTGGGGCAACGCTGGATAAGCGATACGGAGAGCGATTTAGGTTTAGGTACCGTTGTAGCAATGGATGCTCGCACAGTGACACTAATGTTTGCAGCGTCAGAAGAAAACCGTGTTTATGCACGTACTGATGCTCCCGTAACCCGAGTAACGTTTAATGTAGGCGATGTCATCGAATGCCAAGAAGGTTGGTCTCTGTCTGTCGAGGAAGTTATCGAAGACAAAGGTCTGCTGACTTACTTAGGTACTCGCGAAGATACCCAAGAAACAGAAGTCACTCTGCGTGAAATCTTCTTAAGCAACCAGATCCGCTTTAACAAGCCACAAGATAAGCTATACGCAGGTCAAATCGACCGTATGGATAACTTTGTGTTGCGTTACCGTGCGCTAAGCAACCAGTACCAACAACACAAGAGCCCGATGCGTGGCTTGTGTGGTATGCGTGCTGGCTTGATCCCTCATCAGCTATACATCGCTCATGAAGTGGGTCGTCGTCACGCTCCGCGCGTTTTACTGGCTGATGAAGTGGGCCTAGGTAAAACCATCGAAGCGGGCATGATCATTCACCAACAGGTGCTGTCTGGCCGTGCTGAACGCATTCTGATTGTGGTTCCTGAAACTCTACAACACCAATGGTTAGTAGAGATGATGCGCCGTTTCAACCTGCATTTTTCTATCTTCGATGAAGAGCGTTGTATTGAAGCGTTTGCTGAATCAGACAACCCGTTTGATACCCAGCAGTACGTTCTGTGTTCTTTGGACTTCCTACGTAAGAGCCGTAAGCGCTACGAGCAAGCACTTGAAGGCGAGTGGGACTTGTTGGTTGTCGATGAAGCGCACCACCTTGAGTGGAGCCAAGACAAACCAAGCCGTGAATACCAAGTGGTTGAAGGCTTAGCGGAAAATACGTCTGGTGTGCTACTACTAACAGCAACGCCTGAACAGCTTGGTCGTGAGAGCCACTTTGCACGTCTGCGTCTGCTTGATCCTGATCGCTTCTACGATTACGAAGCATTCGTTGAAGAAGAAGACCAATACGCACCGGTTGCTGATGCAGTAACGGCTCTGTTCTCTGGAGTGAAGCTTGAAAACAGCGCGAAGAACCAGATTACGGAACTGCTTTCTGAGCAAGATGTTGAGCCTCTGTTCCGTGTGATTGAAGGTGATAGCAGCGAAGAAGAGCAAGCGTTAGCTCGCCAAGAACTGATTGATAACCTTATGGATCGCCATGGTACCGGCCGTGTTCTTTTCAGAAACACACGTGCTGCAATCAAAGGCTTCCCTAAGCGTAATGTAAACCTACTGCCGATGGAGATTCCAACGCAGTACACAACCTCAATGCGTGTATCTGGCATGATCGGTGGCAAAATGGCTCCCGAAGCTCGTGCAATGAAGATGCTGTATCCAGAAGAGATCTTCCAAGAGTTTGAAGGTGAAGATTCAAGCTGGTGGCAGTTCGACTCACGCGTTAACTGGTTGATTGAAAAGATCCAAGACAAGCGCAGCGAGAAAATCCTAGTGATCGCCTCTCGTGCAAGTACGGCTCTTCAATTAGAGCAAGCACTGCGTGAGCGTGAAGGTGTGCGTGCAACCGTATTTCACGAAGGCATGTCGATTCTAGAGCGTGATAAAGCTGCGGCTTACTTTGCTCAAGAAGAGGGCGGCGCTCAGGTTCTTATCTGTAGTGAAATCGGCTCTGAAGGTCGTAACTTCCAGTTCGCTAACCAACTTGTGATGTTCGATCTTCCATTCAACCCAGACTTGCTTGAGCAACGTATTGGCCGTTTGGACCGTATCGGTCAGCTGCGTGATATCGACATTCATGTTCCTTACCTAAAAGGCACATCACAGGCGATCCTTGCGCGTTGGTTCGATGAAGGTCTGAATGCATTTGCGGAAACTTGTCCAACGGGTCGCACGGTTTACGATAAGTACTCAGATGTTCTTATCGAGATGCTGGCTTCTGGTAACACTGAGCAACTTGATGAAGTGATTGAAGAGTCTGCCAAGCTAAATCAAAGCCTGAAATCAGATCTAGAAAAAGGCCGTGATCGCCTATTAGAAATGCACTCAAACGGCGGCGACAAAGCGCATGAAATTGCAGAGAAGATTGCCTCGACTGACGGCGACACTAACCTAGTAACGTTTGCACTAAGCCTGTTCGATACGATTGGCTTGAACCAAGACGACAAGGGTGAGAATGCTCTGGTTGTAACGCCGTCTGAGCACATGATGGTGCCAAGCTACCCAGGCTTACCATACGAAGGCGCAACCATCACGTTTGATCGTGATACTGCGCTTTCTCGTGAAGACATGAACTTCATTAGCTGGGAACACCCAATGATTCAGGGCGGTATCGATCTGCTACTGAGTGAAGGTGTTGGTGCATCAGCGGTATCACTACTGAAAAACAAAGCGCTGCCAGTGGGTACTATCCTGCTTGAGCTGGTTTACCTTGTGGATGCGCAAGCGCCGAAACGCAGCGGTATCAGCCAGTTCTTGCCTAAGACGCCAATTCGTTTGATGATGGATGGCCGTGGTAATGACTTATCAGCTCAGGTTGAGTTCGACAGCTTTAACCGTCAATTAAGCCCTGTAAACCGTCACCTAGCGAGCAAGCTAGTTAACTCGGTACAAGGTGAAATTCACAAGCTAATCGAAGCGGGTGAGACGCACGTACTTCCTAAAGTGGAAGAAGTGCGTGAACAAGCTCAACGAGATATGCAGACTAACCTGAACGGTGAATTAGAGCGTCTACAAGCGCTTAAAGCCGTGAATCCTAATATTCGTGATGAAGAGCTAGAGGTAATCGAAGCTCAAATCAATGAACTGACCGGTTACATCAGCAAAGCTCAGGTTCAGCTAGATTCATTACGCTTGATTGTGGTTTCTCACAACTAGTTTTGAATTAGCGAAATGCTTCAACGAAATAAGGCCTTCATTATGAAGGCCTTATTTGTATCTGTAGCTTAATTAACAATTCAAGTAGCTGGTTACATTAACCACTTCCACCAAACAAATACCGCTAGGAAACCAAATAGGTAAACAAGACCTGCTACAGACAACCATTTTAGTTTGCTGCCAATGGCTAGCGCTTCTGGA
Source organism: Vibrio sp. 10N.261.51.A3 (assembly GCF_041471965.1). NCBI lineage: Bacteria > Pseudomonadati > Pseudomonadota > Gammaproteobacteria > Vibrionales > Vibrionaceae > Vibrio > Vibrio sp. 10N.261.51.A3. The sequence goes on along the minus strand of NZ_JBFRPK010000031.1, from coordinate 134,668 downwards.
AGCTTAGCTTTGTTGACCAAGATGAAATTAAGCAGAGCGAAGAATGGCGTTGTTGCAAACGCGAGTACCATTGCGAAATCGAGCATAGGCATCAGCGCTGCGCTAAAGAACATCACAATCGCGAGTGCCGCGATAGAGACAATGATTATCCAGCCTTGCAGCATTCTTGGGCTTGAATCTTTTTTGAATAATAGTCGCTGTGATTCAGCAAGTACGCGTGAGTAGCCATCGATAACGGTAATGGTGCTGCCAAAGATACAGAAGAAAGCGACGATGGCGATCAGTGGACGAGACCATTCACCAATCGTAGAAGCATAAATACCGACTAACTGGTGAGTAAAGCCAACACCAGAGCGAGACAGTTCAACCCCCGAGCCGTGAAGTACTAGCGCGCCTAACGCAACGAATACTAAAGCAAGCAGCGCCGTACCAATGTAGCCAACGTTAAAGTCGAACAGCGCTGATTGTGCGGTCACTTCCTGCTTCTCTTTTTGGCTTTTTAGCCACATAGAGGTGATGCTTGATATTTCGATAGGCGCAGGCATCCAACCCATGGTCACCACGATAAAACCAATAGCAGCCAATGACCAAGGCGACGGTGGAACAAAAGCAGCATCAGGTTCGACTGGAGAGCCGATAGCAATGGCGACTGCAGCTAAGGTTGTGATGGTTAAGATCGCCATGATCGCTTTAGATAGTGTATCTAGAGCACGATAATGGCCAGCAAACAGAATGATCAAACAGGTCGCTAAAACGATCATGCACAAGGTGCTAGTGGCTAAATCGAAAGGAACAAAGTAACTGAGTAGGCTTGCACTGAATAATAGCAGGGCAGCGGTATTCACGACCGCAGATATGGCACTCAAGATCGAAAAGATCACAAGGTATGGGCGGCCTAGGTTAGAGTAACCTTCCACCAAGCTTTGACCCGTTCCTAGCGTGTATTGGATGCCGGCTCTGAAGAATGGATATTTAAATACGTTAACGAGGATAATGAGAGCGGCAAGCTGCCAACCATAAATCGCACCCGCCTTGGTTGAGGCGACTAAGTGAGAACCACCTACAGCCGCTGCGGCCATCATAATGCCTGGGCCAAGAGACTTAATTAAACTTGATAGGGGAGCTGAGGTTGGTGTTTTTGTGTTGGTGGTTTTAACCGTACTGTCCATCGTTTTTCCTTTGATGCTGACTTCTTATTATCTGTTACCCTATCAATACCATGTTTTGTAAAGCCGTCAACTTTTATGTACGAAAATATTGAAAATTGTATTTATTTATAAACGAATCAACCGTGAATTATTTGTTCACTAGCAATTAAGAGGCTTCAATGGCGTTAGAACAGTACACACCACCACGTGAACCGTGGATTGATATTGTTTATCAAGATGACGATATTCTTGTGGTGAACAAGCCTGCAGGCCTGCTTTCTGTTCCGGGTAGGTTACCTGAGCATTACGACAGCATGTGGAGTCGGTTAGTTGTCGAATTTCCAGAGATTCAAGTCGTTCATCGATTGGACATGTCGACCTCAGGCTTGATGCTGCTCGCTAAACACAAACAAGCTGAGCGTCATTTGAAGAAGCAATTTCAATATCGACTGACACACAAACTCTATTACGCCCGAGTATGGGGTTCAGTAGAAGAAGCAGAAGGTTTGATTGACCTCCCTCTTATTTGCGATTGGCCAAACCGGCCGAAGCAAAAAGTGTGTTTCGAGGATGGTAAATCATCACAGACTCGTTATGTGGTAGAACAGCAAGAACTCCAAACGACTTTACTTAAGTTACTGCCAATTACCGGGCGTTCTCACCAATTGAGAGTGCATTGCATGGAAATAGGCGCACCGATTGTGGGCGATGAGTTTTACGCAACATCAGAAGCATTTGAATACAGTGATAGGTTGGCTTTGCATGCGTGTGAGCTGAGCTTTTATCATCCAGCGAATAATCAGTTGTTTAAAGCCTTTGTTCCCTGTGACTTTTATCCTCAAGCATCCCCACAAATCGAACAGCACTTTGAAATTGCGCTTGAGCTTCCAGACTACAGTAAGCTAAAAGCTTAGAATGGACTGATTCATAGATCTAACCAAGGAAGAAGAATGCCAACGCTGAATGTTGTGTTTCTCGATAGAGCGACTATCCCATCTCAAATTCATTTAAAGCCTCTGAGCTTTGAGCATGAATGGGTAGAGTATGATTTCACAGCTCCTGAGCAAGTATCAGAGCGAGTTGAAGAAGCTGATGTGGTGATCACTAACAAGGTAGTGCTCAATGAGTCGAATCTCGCTGGTGCGAAAAAACTCAAGTTGATCGCGGTTTCAGCGACCGGTGTTAATAATGTCGATGTGGAATACTGCAAATCTAAAAACATTGCAGTGACAAACGTGCAAGGCTATGCGATTCAATCGGTTCCTGAACATGTCATCGCAATGCTGTTTGCACTTAAACGAAACCTTGTTGGTTATCATAAAGACATTGAGGCGGGCGAGTGGCAAAAGGACAAGCAGTTCTGCTTCTTTACTCATCCGATTCAAGATTTGGCTGGCAGCACACTGGGGTTGATGGGGAGTGGCAGCTTAGGTCAAGCCACCGCAATGTTAGCCAAAGCGATTGGTATGAAGGTGATGTTTGCCGAGCGAAAAGGAGCAGAGTCTTGTCGAGAAGGGTATCTACCTTTTGATACGGTATTGAAGCAAGCGGATGCGATCAGTCTACATTGCCCATTGACTGATGCGACCCAAAATCTGATTTCAGAGCGAGAGCTCACAATGATGAAATCGAGCGCGGTATTAATTAATGCCGGGCGCGGAGGTCTAGTAGATGAACAAGCCCTAGTTGAGGCTTTGAAAAAACATGAGATTGCAGGCGCAGGTATGGATGTGTTTACACAAGAGCCCGCCGACAACTCAAATCCACTATTGGCTAATAGCCACTTACCGAACTTATTACTCACTCCACATGTGGCGTGGGGCAGTGACAGTTCAATTCAAAAGCTGTCTGATATCTTAATCGACAATATTGATGGGTTTGTTGCGGGTAATCCGCAGAACTTAGTGAGTTGATTGAAGAATTAAATTGCGTGAACGAAAAACAAAAAAGGTTGGCTTTTAGGCCAACCTTTTTAGATCGTTGTGTCGATTAAGTGATTTAGCCTTGCGGCTTAACTACCAATACATTGATTGGTGAGTTCTGTACCACTTTGCTTGCAACAGAACCAAGCACAACTTTGTCGATTTTCGAACGCTTATGGCTAGGCATCACGATAAGGTCAGCGCCCAGTTTTTCTGCGTAATCTAGAATCGTTGTGTAAGTCTTGCCTTCGGCAACGTGAACTTTATACACCACTTCATCGTCAATGTGCTTGTCAGCAAACTCTTTCAGCTGATTTTTAACATCAAGCTTCATTTGGTTCGCTGCATCTTTCGGGAAGTAAGACGCCACCATCGACATGTGAATGCCTGGTAGTACGTTCAGAATGTGGATTTCAGCATTGCTGTGTTTTGCGTGCCATACCGCCAGTTCGACTGCCTTATCAGAAAAGCCTTTGTCATTAAGATCAACAGGAACAAGGATTTGTTTATACATGTATTCGTCTCTTTTTAATCAGCGCTAAGCTTTCACTTAGCACTGTAATTATCCTTTCCATGTAATAAAGCCAAATAGCGCTAAGCACTACTCAGCCTTATCCATTACGCGCTAATCTCATCCTTACGAGCACGTCTTCTTTGGTTCATCGCTAAACCAATCAAAATGATCAGAGCTGGTAAGAATACCCACTCTTTCATTGGTCGATCTGCATCTTGGATAACGGATTTGATTTCCCAATCGAAATCAATACCAGCCGCTTCTGCTGGGCTACCGAACTCAACCATATCAACAATCATCTTGCCTTCTGATTCAGTCAGCATTAGACCCATAGAGGCAATACGATCTTCACTTGAGGTCGCAGAATCTTCAAACGGCAGGCGAACTGTCTTTTCAGAATAGTCACCTTCTAAGTTTTCGCCACCCACTCTAAGTTCAAGTGATTGTCCCACATCCAGTTTTTCCGTGATTTGAGCAATCTCAACTCCAGGTGAAAGAACTTTCTCTGGGTAAATCATGTCCCACCAGAAGCCAGGGCGGAAGAAAGTGAAGGTTAATGCAATAAGCAGCACCGTTTCCCACCACTTGTTCTTGGTGAACCACCAACCTTGTGTTGCAGCTGCGAAGATAAGTACCGCAGTCACAGATGAGAAAATCGTTAGTGCTAAGTGCCACCAAGAATCAATGCCCATCAACAGTAGTTGGGTATTGAAGATGAACATGAACGGCAAGATCGCGGTCCGGATATCGTAGGTGAAACCTTGAATACCTGTACGAATTGGGTCTGATTTCGCAATCGCGGCGGCTGCAAAGGCTGCGAGACCAACTGGAGGTGTGTCATCCGCAAGAATACCGAAGTAGAACACAAATAAGTGAACCGCAATCAGTGGGATGATCAAGCCGTGCGCTGCACCTAAGGTCACAATTACCGGTGCCATCAGTGTTGAAACCACGATGTAGTTCGCCGTTGTTGGCAAGCCCATACCTAAGATCAAGCTGATTACCGCAGTGAATAGCAACATAAGAATGATGCTACCGCCTGAGATAAACTCAACGAAGTCCGTCATTACTAGACCGATACCCGTTAGAGTCACCACGCCTACAACCGTACCTGCAGCCGCTGTCGCGACACCGATACCAATCATGTTACGTGCGCCTGAAACCAAGCTCTCTGCGAGATCAACGAAGCCAGCTTTAGTTTGCTCTGCAAGATCGTCTGATTTGTTCATCAGAGTCATTAACGGACGCTGAGTGATCAGAATGAAGATCATGAACACGGTCGCCCAGAATGCCGACAGACCTGGAGAGAAACGCTCTACAGTCAGACACCAAACAAGTACTACGATAGGCAGTAGGAAGTGCAAACCAGATTTAATCGTTGGCCCCGGATCCGGAACTTCTTTTAGATCGGCATCGATTTCCATGCCGCCTTCAGCTGCGTATTTTGCAGATACGCGAACCAGAGCAACATAAGCGATCAATAGCGCCACTGTTACTATTGGTGTTGCAGCATCACCAAAGACATCTTTCGTCCAACCGACACCGTAGTAAACCGCGGCACTGATAACACACAGACCTAAAATGGTCCCCGTGAAAGACAGTAGGCTCTGTACGATAGTTGGCGTGCGGCGACGAGGTAGGCCAGTCATACCTGCTTTACATGCTTCTAGGTGAACAATGTAAATCAGAGCGATGTAAGAGATCAGAGCGGGCAGTAGCGCGGCTTTGATTACTTCTACATACGAGATACCCACATACTCAACCATCAAGAATGCTGCTGCACCCATGATAGGTGGTGTTAATTGACCATTGGTTGAAGCAGCGACTTCTACTGCGCCTGCTTTAGTGCCTGGGAAACCAACACGCTTCATTAGCGGGATAGTAAAGGTCCCCGTGGTTACTACGTTTGCAATAGATGAACCTGATACCAGACCAGATAAACCAGAGGCTACAACGGCTGCTTTTGCTGGACCGCCTTTCATGTGACCAAGCAGTGAGAATGCGACCTTGATGAAGTAAGCACCGGCGCCAGCACGTTCTAGCATTGCACCAAACAGTACAAACAAGAATACGAACGACGTTGATACGCCAAGTGCCACACCGAATACACCTTCAGTTGTCAGCCACAGATGCGACATTGCCTTGTTCAGGCTCGCACCTTTGTGGGCAATAACGTCTGGCATGTGAGGGCCGCCAAAGGTGTAAAGTAGGAATACTGCTGCCACAACCATAAGAGGTGGACCCAAAGCGCGTCGTGTTGCTTCAAGTAGTAAAACCATACCGAATACGGCCGCAACAATATCGAATGTTGTTGGTGCGCCTGAGCGTTCAGCGAGCTGAGTATAGAAAATATAGATATAAGAAGCTGAAAAGCTACCTACAAGCGCTAATATCCAATCGACTGCGGGGATGCGATCCCTAGGCGAATTCTTCATGGCTGGATAAGCGGTAAAGGCTAGGAAAATAGCAAACGTAAGATGAATTGCTCGAGCTTCAGTGTCGTTTAAAATTGCGAAGTTAAAAATGAACGGCAGCGGAGATGCATACCAAAGTTGGAACAGTGACCAACATAGAGGCACAAACCATAAAATACGGCCTTGGATACCACGAGGGCTACGCGCACCAGTATCTGATTGTGCCACCATTTCTTGCACATCTGGAGACGGTGATGTTGTCTGCGTCATGTACTTTATCCTTATTATTGATGGTCTGCCTTTTTTTACGAACAACCAAACGTTATTTATTTCCTATCTAGTGTAGTGAATGGATAGGGAAATGCGTTTTTTGTTCGTCTTTGTCTTAGGCTTGATACGAAGGTAAGTCCTCCAAATTGGAGAAACTTAAAGGGCTGTTCTTTTCACTTAAGTTATTTTTATAAAACGTGAAAAGCCAATAAGGAGGGCTAGCCTCCTTATTGGTGTAGTAGGCTTAAAGTAGAGTTACTTTAGAAGACCCACTTCTTTGTAGTATTTTGCTGCGCCTGGGTGAAGAGGGATAGAGATACCCGCTTTAACCATGTCTTCTTTTTTCAGGTTAGCAAATGCTGGGTGTAGGCGTTTGAAAGTGTCAAAGTTTTCAAATACTGCCTTAGCAACGTTGTATGCAACTTCTTCAGAAACGTCTGAAGTTGTTACCATAGTTGCTGCAACACCGAAGCTGTTTACGTCAGCGTCAGTACCACGGTACATACCAGCAGGAACTGTGCTGTAAGCGTAGTATGGGTTTTCAGCTACGATCTTGTCGATCTGTGGACCTGTTGCTGAAACCAGTTTTGCATCACAAGACGTTGTTGCTTCTTTGATTGATCCGTTCGGGTGACCAACCATGTAGATGAATGCATCAATCTTGTTATCACAAAGTGCTTGTGAACGCTCAGAACCTTTAAGTTCAGAAGCAAGCTTGAAGCTGTCGTTAGTCCAGCCCATCGCGTCCATTACAACACCCATCGTTGCACGGTCACCAGAACCTGGGTTCCCAATGTTTACACGCTTACCTGCTAGGTCAGACACATTGTTGATGCCAGCATCTGTACGAGCGATGATGTTGAACGGTTCTGTATGTAGCGAGAACATAGCGCGAAGTTTCTTGTATTCGCCCTGATCTTTGAACTTACTTGTACCGTTGTAGCCGTGGTATTGCCAGTCCGATTGAACAACACCGAAATCTAGTTCACCAGCACGGATGGTGTTAACGTTGTAGATTGAACCACCAGTAGACTCTACAGAACAACGAATGTTGTGGTCTTTGCGGCCCTTGTTCACTAGCTTACAAATCGCACCACCAGTTGGGTAGTAAACACCCGTAACTGAACCAGTACCAATCGTGATGAACTCTTGAGCGTTAACAGCGCCAGCGCCCATTACAGCAGCTGCAATAGCACCAACTTTAATAAGTTTGGTAAATGCCATGAATTTCCCTTCCTTTATTCATTATTAACCCTGAAACAAGTGTAGTTGCTTCAGGAGTTTCCTATTTGGAAACGGCACCTTTTTCAATCCATGTGATGAAAAAGTGGCTGAATAATATCAAAAATTGGCAGAAAATTACTCGAATGTTAAAAGATATAGCTAAAAAATCTAACAAATGATGTCTTGATCTCGTGTTTGATTTGCTACTGGGTTTTTAAAATCAATGGTTTAGTGTGATTTTGGAAGGGAGGTATGGATATTCTAGGATGTGATTTGGATCACGAAGCAAATAGATACTCGTGATCCAACAGTAAGGTTGATAATTATGAAACAGAGATCAATTATCCTGCGTATTCAAACAGTTCGCACACTGAATCAAACAGTTGCTTAGTGGTAACCGATAACGTTGGGGTAATGAAGATAGTATCATCACCTGCGACTACGCCCAGTATGCCTTCCGACTTACCTAGTGAGTCTAATAAACGCGCAATCAGCTGAGCCGCACCAGGACCTGTGTGTATCACCACCAATGCATTGTTGTGGTCAATATCTAGTACTAATTCTCTTAGAGAGCTAGAAACGGTCGGAACACCAAGCTCAGCAGGAAGACAGTAAACCATCTCCATTTTTGCGTTACGAGTTCGAACGGCACCAAACTTGGTTAACATACGCGAGACTTTAGACTGGTTGATGCTTTCAAAACCTTCGTGTTTTAGGGCATCCACAATTTCGCCTTGTGAGCCAAAACGTTCTTCTTTTAGTAAGGCTTTAAATGCACGAACTAAGTTGTCTTGCTTTTCTGTATTGCGCATATGTCATTCTTATTCATTAACAAAGATGTTTGCATATTCTCGCATACATATTCAATTTTAGCCAAAACATCCCTGTAATTTGTTAGTCATATCACTGTAAATATTTAATAGAATAATGTGTTATTTGCGACGACTTATTTTGTTATTTCAGTCGATTATCGCCATAATGCGAACTTGCTGTGTAGCACGGTTTTATTGACTTGCGCGAAGTCGCAAAGCTAGCGTTAATTGATTGTAATCACTTTGTGATTAATATAGTTTTTTAACTTAGATTTAGCTCAAGAATTACCCTACAAAGAATCTATAAGAGAAAGCTCTCAAGGAGAATAACAATGAAAGTAGCTGTTATTGGTGCCGCTGGTGGCATCGGTCAAGCCCTAGCCCTACTACTTAAGAACCGCCTACCTGCTGGTTCAGATCTTGCACTTTACGACATCGCTCCGGTAACACCGGGTGTTGCTGCCGATCTTAGCCATATCCCAACGCCTGTTTCGATCAAAGGTTACGCGGGTGAAGATCCAACACCAGCACTCGAAGGTGCGGATGTTGTACTTATTTCAGCGGGTGTTGCTCGTAAGCCTGGTATGGATCGTGCGGATCTTTTCAATGTGAATGCTGGCATTGTTAAGTCTCTTGCAGAGAAAATCGCAGTTACTTGTCCTACTGCTTGTGTTGGTATCATTACTAACCCAGTAAACACAACAGTGCCAATCGCGGCTGAAGTACTGAAGAAAGCGGGCGTTTACGACAAGCGACGTCTATTCGGTATTACGACTCTTGATGTGATTCGTTCTGAAACGTTCGTTGCTGAACTAAAAGACAAAGATCCAGGCGACATCCGTGTTCCTGTTATCGGTGGCCACTCAGGCGTAACGATTCTTCCTCTACTTTCTCAAGTTGAAGGCGTAGAGTTTACTGACGAAGAAATCGCAGCACTAACGACTCGTATCCAAAATGCAGGTACGGAAGTAGTAGAAGCTAAAGCTGGCGGCGGCAGTGCGACATTGTCTATGGGTCAAGCGGCTTGTCGTTTCGGTCTTGCTCTAGTGAAAGCGCTTCAAGGTGAAGAGAACGTGATTGAATGTGCATACGTTGAAGGTGAAGGCGAGCACGCTCCATTCTTCGCACAGCCAGTTAAGCTAGGTAAAGAGGGCGCTGAAGCGATCCTTAGCTACGGTGAGCTAAGCGACTTCGAACGTAACGCTTTAGATAGCATGCTTGAAACGCTAAATGGTGACATCGAGATTGGTGTTGAATTCGCTAAATAAGCGAAACGCTATTTAACTCAGACTTAAGCTAATTAATAAGGGCCGGTCATTATGATCGGCTTTTTTGATCCTGAAGTTCAAGCTACTCGTATTTAGCTTTACAATTAATGTGAAGGTAAATGTTATGGCTACTGTTCAGAAGGGTATGAATGTCGAATATTTGGGGCACTTAGGAAAAGTATTGGTAATTGATGAGCAAGAGCAGTACGCGCTAGTAGAGACTTACAACGGGCATGAGCAGTACGCGGTGCCAATGGAAGAGCTTGAAGAGATTGAAGCACAACTGCCGTTATCATTAGAAGCCAGTCGATATTGAATTTGGCTCACCTACAAATATTTGTTGAAAACCAAAAAAAAGAGCCCTGAGGCTCTTTTTGTTATTTATATAGAAGCTAGAAGCGAGTTGTCTATTAACCTGCTTACTTACTGCGTTTAACAGCTAAGTGTGCGAGCGTGGTTAGCGCTTGCTTATATTCTGAGTCAGGAAGTACAGAAAGCTCAGCGATGGCTTTATCGGCCTCTTCGTAGGCTTTATTTGTTGTGTACTCTAAAGAGCCTGTCTCTTTCATTACAGCCATAATATCGTCAAGACGTTCCATGCCGTTCGCTTTCTCAATCGCTTCACGAATCATGCTTGCTTGTTCAGGAGAGCCATTATGCATTGCGTAAAGTAGAGGCAGTGTTGGTTTGCCTTCGGCTAGATCGTCACCAACGTTTTTACCCATCTCTTTACCATCTGCAGTGTAATCCATCACATCGTCAATCAGTTGGAAAGCGGTGCCTAGGTATTTACCATAGTTCTGCATTGCTGTTTCGATCTCTGGTGATGACTCAGTAAGAATCGCACCGATTTGGGTCGCAGCTTCGAACAAACGAGCAGTCTTAGAGTAGATCACCTGCATGTAGCTTTCTTCTGTGGTGTCTGGGTTATTGCAGTTCATTAATTGTTGAACTTCACCCTCGGCAATCACGTTTACCGCTTCACTCATTAACTCAAGGATCTTTAAGGATCCTAGCGTTGTCATCATTTGGAATGAGCGTGTGTAGATAAAGTCACCCACCAAAACGCTAGCGGCATTACCAAAAGCGGCATTGGCCGTCGCTTTACCACGTCTCATGTCCGATTCGTCGACAACGTCGTCATGAAGCAGGGTTGCGGTGTGAATAAACTCGATAAAGGCTGCAGAGGTGATATGAGCTTCACCTTGGTAACCAAGTGCGCGGGCAGATAAAAGAGCAAGCAAAGGGCGTAGGCGCTTTCCACCACCGCTAACGATATAAAAACCAAGCTGGTTGATTAAACTTACGTCAGAATTAAGTTGGGCTTGAATTGTTTCATTCACTTTTGCCATATCATTGGCAGTAAGCGTTTGGATAGCTTTAAAATCCATTGTTCATCCGGCTGAAGTTAGACCCTGTAAGGCTTATACGTTGTATTCAATTGTTGAATAATACACTAAAAAACGTTGATTAATACATCGCTAAAGGGCATGATTGCCACACTTTTCTTTGGCGAACAGGTTTTCGCCAATTTTTTAAAAATATGACTTGTCATAGCGCCATGATTCCCGTAGAATCTGCGCCCTATTGATTAGTTTAGCGCACACCCGAGTTGTACAATTAACAACCATAGGCTGTGCGGAAAAAGCGGAGTAAAATATGTACGCTGTTTTCCAATCTGGTGGCAAACAACACCGAGTAAGCGAAGGTCAAACACTTCGTTTAGAGAAATTAGACGTTGAAACTGGTGCAACTGTTGAATTTGATAAAGTTCTTCTTGTTGCTAACGGCGAAGAAATCGCTGTTGGTGCACCTCTTGTTGAAGGTGGCAAGGTTACTGCAGAAGTAGTACAACACGGTCGTGGCGATAAAGTAAAAATCGTTAAGTTCCGTCGTCGTAAGCACTCGCGTAAGCAAGCTGGTCACCGTCAGTGGTTCACTGAAGTGAAAATCACTGGCATTAACGCTTAAGTATTAGGAGAGTTTAACAATGGCACATAAAAAAGCTGGCGGTTCTACTAATAACGGCCGCGATTCAGAAAGCAAACGTCTTGGTGTTAAGCGTTTTGGTGGTGAATCTGTTCTTGCAGGTAACATCATCGTTCGTCAACGTGGTACTAAGTTCCACGCTGGCACAAACGTTGGCATCGGTAAAGACCACACTCTTTTCGCTCTTACTGAAGGTAAAGTGAAATTTGCTGTTAAAGGTCCTAAAAACCGTAAGTTTGTAAGCATCGAAGCTGAGTAATTTAATCTTTAACTAGATTATTTTATTAGCTTTCAAGCTGAATTCAAAAGCCCTGCCGATTCGGCAGGGTTTTTTATTTATAGCAAGAATAAAAAAGCAGACGCTCTTGTTTTGGTTTTGAGAAGCCGTTTTATTTTTTGATAAACAGATTAGTTTTTAAGAAGCCGTTTGTTTTTAAGAAATAAGAAGCAAAGAACCTCTCCTTATTTGTTCCTTGGTTGCAGGTCGGCCTAGATCTTAGGTGATCGATCTAAACACGGATCTGCTAGAATTTATATCACTCCTTGATGAGTGGTAACGCAACGTAAGTGCGGAGTTAAAAAATGAAATTCGTTGATGAAGCGGTAGTAAAAATAGAAGCCGGTGATGGCGGTAATGGTACAGTTAGCTTTTGGCGCGAAAAATTCGTCGCTAAAGGTGGTCCTGATGGCGGCGACGGTGGTGACGGCGGTGATGTTTACATCCAAGCGGATGAGAACTTAAACACACTGATCGATTACCGTTTCCAACGTTTTTACAATGCAGAGCGTGGCGAGAATGGTCGCGGCGGTAACTGTACTGGTAAACGTGGTAAAGACATTACGCTGAAAGTACCAGTTGGTACGCGTGCAGTTGATATCCACACCAACGAAATCGTTGCTGAAGTTGCTGAACACGGCAAGAAAGTAATGGTTGGTAAAGGTGGTTGGCACGGTCTTGGTAACACACGTTTTAAATCGTCTGTTAACCGCGCTCCTCGTCAAAAGACAATGGGTACTAAAGGCGAAGTTCGTGAACTGCGTTTAGAGCTTCTTCTATTAGCTGACGTTGGTATGCTTGGCCTACCAAACGCAGGTAAATCTACTTTTATTCGTTCAGTATCTGCTGCGAAACCAAAAGTGGCTGATTACCCGTTCACTACTTTGATCCCAAGCTTGGGTGTGGTAAGTGTTGTCCCTGAAAAGAGCTTCGTTGTTGCCGATATCCCAGGACTAATCGAAGGCGCAGCTGATGGCGCTGGCCTTGGTATCCGATTCCTTAAGCACCTTGAGCGTTGTCGTGTTCTTCTGCATATGATCGACATTATGCCGATCGATCAATCTGATCCTATTCAGAATGCACTAACGATCATCGATGAGCTTGAGCAATACAGTGAAAAAGTTTCACAAAAACCTCGCTGGTTAGTGTTCAATAAAGTTGACCTAATGCCAGAAGACGAAGCAGACGAAAAGATTCAAGAAATCATCGATGCTTTGGGCTGGGAAGGCGAGTACTTCAAGATCTCTGCTGTGAATAAAATCGGCACCAAAGATCTTTGCTTCAAACTAGGTGAGTTTATGGAAAACCTACCTCGTGAAGTTGTAGAAGTTGAAGAAGAAGAAAAAGTAGACTTTATGTGGGATGACTACCATAAAGATGCGATGAGCGGTAAGAATGTCGTTACTGAAGATGACGACGATTGGGACGATTGGGATGACGAAGAGGATGACGGCCATGTTATCTATGTTCGTGACTAATCCTCTTAGTTTCTCATAACGCATCGGTCGCTTCTTACAAGTACACTGATAGTTTTATTAAACCGCAATGAAAATTGCGGTTTTTTTGTATCTAAATCATGACGTCTTACTGTTTTTTATGCAAAATTTATCTTTAGATAATTAACGCCTATGGGAAGGAAATCATGGCATCAAAGCAAAGAGCGATCTCAAGACTCGTCGCTCAATCAGGACAAATGTTATTGGCGCACGGGGCAGAGAGCACACTGGTCGGCGATATCATGCGTCGCATCGGTATTGCTTGTGGGGTGAATGAGGTTGAAGTCGCACTGTCAGCCAATGCGCTTGTTGTAACTACCGTAATGGATGATCACTGTATTACCACTACTCGAAGTTGTGCTGATCGTGGCATTAACATGCAGGTTATCACCGACATTCAACGCATTTGCATCATGATGGAGAAGGGAATTCTCGATTATGATTTGGCGTATAAAAAGATTCAAAACATCAGCCCCGAGCGCTACAACCGTTGGTTAGTGGTTGTGATGATAGGGTTGTCGTGCGCCTCTTTTAGCCACCTTGCGGGCGGAGACTGGCAAGTCTTCATGATGACTTTTATTGCTTCAGCTTGCGGTATGATCGTCAGGCAAGAGATTGGGCACCGCCATTTCAATCCGCTATTAAACTTTGCTATCACAGCATTCGTTACCACGACCATTTCAGCTCAAGCCGTACTTTACAATATTGGCGGCCAACCCACGATCGTGATGGCTTCATCTGTATTAATGTTAGTACCTGGTTTTCCTCTGATTAACTCCGTCGCTGATATGCTTAAAGGCCATATTAATATGGGGTTAGCGCGCTTTACCATGGCCAGCTTATTAACTCTGGCGACGAGCTTGGGCATTGTCGCGGCGATGAGTCTATCAGATGTTTGGGGGTGGGCAAGCTAATGAGTATTTTCGAACTGTTTTTAGGTCTGCTCAACGATATGTTTTTCGCCGCTATTCCTGCGGTTGGGTTTGCATTGGTGTTTAACGTTCCGCAACGTGCTTTAATTTATTGTGCACTCGGTGGTTCTATCGGTCATGGTAGCCGGTATCTGATGATGCACTTTGGTATTCCAATCGAATGGGCGACGTTCTTCGCCGCAACCGTGGTTGGTATGATAGGGGTTCATTGGTCACATAAACTGTTAGCACATCCGAAGGTGTTTACGGTTGCAGCTCTAATTCCTATGGTGCCAGGTGTGTTCGCCTTCAAGGCGATGATTGCGATGGTGGAGATTAACAGGGCAGGCTACACGCCTGAGTTGTTGGCAATGTTGATGGAGAACTTTTTAAAATCGATGTTCATTATCGCAGGGTTGGCGGTTGGCTTAGCTGTGCCAGGGCTGTTATTCTATCGCCGTAGACCTATCGTTTAGCGTTAATTTTCTTTTTAGGGACAGGACTTTCGATTTATGATCATCAGCATGATAGCGGCAATGGCAAACAACCGTATAATTGGTAAAGACAATCAGATGCCTTGGCATTTACCTGCGGATTTTGCATGGTTTAAACGCTCGACTATGGGTAAACCAGTCGTGATGGGACGTAAGACCTACGATTCTATTGGACGCCCTTTGCCGGGTCGGTTGAATGTCGTAATCAGCCGTGATGAGAGTTTAAAGATTGAAGGTGTAACGACGGTAACTTCTATTGAACAGGCTCTAGAGCTACTCAGTGATGTTGAAGAGGTGATGATCATTGGTGGCGGCTCTATTTATGAGAGCTGCTTACCTAAAGCGGACAAGTTGTATCTGACTTACATCGATTTCGCCGTCGATGGAGATACACAATTTCCTGACTGGGGTGAAGGTTGGAAGCAGAGCTTTAACGAGAGCTATCAAGCTGACGAGAAAAACAAACACAACATGGAGTTTGTGATTCTCGAGCGTTAACTGTGGTTATCAATAGCTAGTCTCTGAAAAATGCTTGCGTTACCCTACCAAGGTAGCGCAAGTTTCTCGTATCTTTATAGCGCTTTCTGAGTGAAAAACTGTTTATCTTCCCAGCGAAGAATTGTCAATTCACCTCCCCAGACGCATCCAGTATCAAGTCCAATTACGTCTTTTCCGTTATAGCCTTCAAGCGCAGCCCAGTGTCCAAAAACAACGGTTTTATCGAGCTTTATGCGTTGCGGAAGGTCAAACCATGGCACTAATGGTTCATCGGTAATCTCATTCGGTGGTAGCTTACATGCCATGTCGAGACGGCCATCTTCAAAACAGAAACGCATTCTTGTCAGGCTATTGATCGCATAGCGATAGCGCTCAATATCATGTAAATCCTGATGCCATAAATCAGGCGCGTTGCTGTACATGTTTTCGATTAGCCATTGCCATTTATCGGACTTTAACAAGGATACGATCTCTCGATTTTCAACACGTGCTCTTTCTAGATTCCACTGCGGTGAGATACCCGCATGGCACATCACGAACTCTGGGTGTTCTTGAAGCAAAGGCTGTTGTCTTAACCATTCGATTAGCAGTTCACGATCTTCAGCATCAAGAATCGCTTGAGTCTTATCTTTTGGTTTCGCTGGAAATAGTCCTAAGGACACCGCCAGAAGATGTAAGTCATGGTTGCCTAATACAACCTTAGCTGCGTCACCAAGGTTACGAATAAAGCGTAACGTCTCCAATGATTTAGGGCCTCGAGCAACTAAGTCTCCGGCGACCCATAAAGTATCTTGGTGTTTATCAAAGTTAATTTTTTCAAGTAGTCCTTGAAGTTCGTCGAAGCACCCTTGGATGTCTCCGACAATGTAATTCGACACAATAATTTCCTGTAGATACGGATGTACGGCTAATTAAGAATATTAGGGATTGCGAGTCTGAATGGGTCAACTTCGGTAATAAAATCAATGCCCTTGTTATCGGTCATCACATAGTGACCTTGCATAACGCCAACAGGGGTTTCGATGACCGTACCACTTGTGTAGGTGTACTCGTCGTTGGCTTCAATCACGGGTTGTTGGCCAACTACACCATCACCCTCAATGGTGAGCTGCTTGCCGTTAGAGTCGGTAATTAACCAGCGGCGAGACATAAGTTGCACCGTTGTTTTACTTAGATTTTTGATGGTAATAATGTAGGCGAAGACATAACGATTCTTCGTTGGCTCAGATTGTTCTTCTATGTACTTAGAGTGAACCTGGCATTTGATACAAGGCGTAGATATATCCATATTCGCACCTTTTGTTGTTGATATACTTAATGTAATTAAAGTATTACATAAAAAAGGCTCCTAACCGAAGTGTAGGAGCCTTTTTTATTTATTTGTCAGCGTTATGACTGTCGTACAACCAGTTTGCCATGTCGACAAACTGCTCGAGCGTTAAGTTCTCAGGACGCATGCTTGGGTTGATACCTAGCTCTTCAAGCACTTCCTTATCGATTAAGCTCTTGTAGCAGTTACGAACTGTTTTACGACGTTGGTTAAAGCCTTCACGACATACGCGATCTAGCCATTTCAGATCTTTTGCCGGATAAGGCAGCACTTCGTATGGCTGTAGGCGCACGACTGCTGAGTCTACTTTCGGTGGCGGAACGAAGGCCGTTGGTGGAACTTCTAACACAGGCGTTACTTTACAGTAGTATTGAGCCATTACAGTAAGACGACCGTAAGCTTTACTGCCAGGGCCAGCAGCTAGACGGTTAACCACTTCTTTTTGAAGCATAAAGTGCATGTCTTGCACGTCTTTATGGAATTCAAAAAGGTGGAACATCAATGGTGTAGAGATGTTATATGGCAAGTTACCAAAGATGCGTAGCTTATTGTTTGGCTTAACCAGTTCTTGGAAATCGAACTTCATCGCATCGCCTTCACGGATCGTTAGCTTGTCCGCAAGATCTGGATGGTTACGAAGACGTTCTGCAAGGTCTCTATCCAATTCGATAACAGTAAATTTATCGACAAGCTTACCCACAGGCTCAGTAATTGCGCCTAGACCAGGACCGATCTCTACCAAGTTTTGACCTGGTAGTGGGTTAATACTCGATACGATGCCATCAATAATGTATGGATCGTTAAGGAAGTTTTGACCAAAACGTTTACGCGCTTTGTGCCCTAAGTGGACATCATTTCTCATTGCTTTTTCTCTACTAATTCAATGGCGTGCGTGAGCGCTGTTCTAAAGCTCCCTGTATCGGCTTGGCCTTTCCCTGCCAAGTCTAAGGCGGTACCGTGGTCGACTGATGTGCGAATAAACGGTAAGCCAAGCGTGATGTTCACTGAGCGACCAAACCCTTTGTATTTCAATACCGGGAGTACTTGGTCGTGATACATACCTAAAACAGCATCTGCATCTTGCAAATATTTTTCATTAAAGATGGTGTCTGCTGGCAATGGGCCAACTAAATTGATGCCATCTTTTTGGCGAATTTTTTCTAGCGTCGGGGTGATAGTTTCAATCTCTTCACGCCCTAAACAACCATCTTCACCAGCATGTGGATTCAAGCCACACACATAGATAGTTGGTTTCTCAATAGCAAATTTTTCAACCAAGTCTTTATTTAGAATAGCAATAATTTGCTCTAATCTGTCTTCGGTCACAGCTTGAGATACATAAGCTAGTGGGATGTGCGTTGTTACTAGCGCAACACGCAGCCCTTCAGTTGCCAACATCATCACCACCAGTGGTGTATTGGACTTCTCTGCAAAGAACTCGGTATGGCCGCTAAAAGCAACGCCAGCTCGGTTAATTACACCCTTGTGAACGGGGCCGGTGACAATAGCATCAAATTCATCATTCATACAGCCAATTGCTGCGGTTTCTAAAGTATTTAATACGTAATGACCATTAGCCTCATTGAGTTGACCTGCAACTGCCGTTTTAGCAAGTGGAACGTGTTTCACTACCAGTGTGCCAGCGCGTTGCGGTTGCTTAGCTGCATTTGCATCGTAGTCCAGAAGATCGACTTCGATACCAAGAATTTTAGCTCGCTCGGATAGCAGTGTTTTATCAGCACAAACCACGAGTTGATGAGGCCAACTTTCTTGAGATAGAGCCAAAGTTAAATCTGGGCCTATCCCTGCTGGTTCACCTGCGGTTATGACAATACGTTTAGTTGTTGTCATCTTGGTCGTCCTCAACCATCTCAACAAAGGCACTTGCTCTTACTTCTTGTAGCCAAGCACCAGCTTCTTCGTTGAATTTACGGTTAAATAGAATTTGGTAAGCTTTGTTTTTCAAAGCTGAATCGGTACGGTCGACTTCGCGACGGTCTAGTACTTCAACAATGTGCCAACCGTGTACGGTTTTGAATGGCGCACTGATTTTGCCTTCTGGTAGCGTTTCTACTTGGTGTTTGAATTCTGGTACATACAAATCTGGTGTTTGGTAGCCTAGCTCACCATCTTGTACTGCAGAACCTGGATCTTGGCTGTATTGCTGTGCAAGGTCGCCAAAGCTCGCTTCACCTGCGTTTACGCGGCGCGTGATCTTTTCAAGTTGTTCTTTCGCGCCATCGTCACTCAAGATTACGGTTGGCTTAATCAAGATATGACGAGCATTCACTTCCGTTACTGCTACGGTTTCTAAGCCTTTCACATCTTCAATTTTTAGAATGTGGAAACCTACACCGCTACGGAAAGGACCGATGATGCTGCCTTTATTTTGCATTTTGATCTGGTCAGCAAAAATGGTTGGCATCTCTTCTTTACGCATCCAACCCCAATCACCACCTTGCAGCGCTTTAGGACCCTTAGAGTAAGTATATGCCATGGTGCTGAAATCTTTGCCTGAGTTCAGTTCTTCAACCAGTTCAGTAGCTTGAGCTTCTAACTCTTCTTTGGTTTGGTCATCATTAAAGCGCAGTTGAATGTGGCCAATTTTATATTGAACGGTCGCGTTAGTCTCTTGCGCTAAGATATCTGCTAGGTTATCAACTTCCGCAGGAAGAATATTGATACGGCGACGAACTAAGGCGTTACGAGCTTCACTTGCTGCAATCTCTTTTCTTACTTGCTCTCGAAATGCATTGTAGCTAAGGCCTTCTTCAGCAACCGATGCGGTAAGTTGTTCTACCGTTTGGTTGTTGTCTTTAGCGATACCTTCAATTGCTTGATCAAGTCGAGCATCATCAATACGAACACCGATACGTTCTGCTTCTTGAGTTTGAATAGTATCGATGATCAGTTTTTCTAGTACTTGCTCATTGAGCACATCTTGCGATGGCAGTGTTTGACCGCTTTTTTTTGCGTTGGCACGCAGTGTCTTCATCGAAGCATCGATGTCGCTTTGTAAGATAACGCCTTCGTTAACGATAACTTTTACGCTGTCTAGCTCAACCGGTGCTGCAAAGCTTGTTGATAAAGTACAAGTCGCTGCAATAGCAATTAATGTGCGTTTCCACAATGTCATGTGTAATCCTTTAAATTTACTGATTTCTTATCAGTAAAGAAAATTAGTTGTTTAAGAAGAATGGGCGACCGTAGCTCAATGAGTTATCAGAACTGCTATCCCCAACAGCGCCTGAATCAGAGCCTAAGTTAGTACCAAAGCCGATAATACCGAAATTCACACCAAAGTTATTTTCATATTCAGGCGTGACATTTGGATCACTAATGTTATTTGTCAGCTGGTTACTATACGTAAATCCGATATACCAACAATCGGATTTATAGTTCAAGCGAGCCAACCATTCTAGATTTTCTTGTGTGGTTAAATCATAGAAATATTGAGCACTGGCATTCCACTTCCGCGAAATCTGGTAAGCACCAAGTAAGCCTGCTTGTGAGATACCATCTCTAGTTATGGATGATACGTCAAAATCTACAGTTTCATTTATGTACTCTTCTGTTACATAGCGGTAGTTGGTTTGTATATAGCCGCCGGCAAAACGGTACTCAATGGTACTGTTAGCAAGTTGCATCGAAGATGAATCAATGTCGTATTGCACACCGCCATGGTAGAAAAGGTAATCATCGTAGTTGAAATCCATTTCAATAGCCCAAGACGAATAATTAGTTTTCTTATTAGAGTCGTCGTTGTCTAAAGTCTGTTTTGTATCTTTATCAAAATAGAAAATTTGACCAAAAGATATGTTTAAGCGCTCTCGGTACTCATCATCAAAAAAGCGAGATGATGCGCCATAGCTAATTTGATTCGCAGATGCGATACGATCAACACCGCTATATTTACGGCTTCTAAATAGACCATAGTAATCGGTCTGCAGTAGTGTCGTATCGTAAAGACCAATGTCACTTTGATCTTCTTCTGGTACGTAAAGATACTGAACTTGAGGTTCGAGTGTTTGAGTGTAATTGCCCACAATTTTTGTATCACGTTCAAGAACGATACCTGCGTGGCTTCTAAACTCTGGAATAACTCGACTTACTGATTCTTCCAAGCCTTCATAATCAGAGCCTGCGCCGGTATCAACGCCATCAAGGTCTTGTTGATAGTAAGTACCAAGTAGTCGAGCTTCTGTTGTCCAAGTACCCCAAGTGTTACCTACTGGGATTGTAATACCAGGTTCAACGTGAACACGAGTGGCTGATGGTTTGCCTGATGCGTCGGTATCGAACATTGATATATGACTGATTAAGTCAAAATCTAGGTAATCCATTACCTCTGGAGCATAGTAGTTATACTCGAGTTGTGGCATTAGACGATAAGGCAAGTTATTGCTGGTGGTAAGAACTTGGAAGTCTCGAACAAGTACAGACGCATCCCAATTTTGAGAACGGTATGTTGCTTGCCCTTCTTGAAGCAGTTGTCCATCTTCACGGTTACCGATATTTGAGCTCATGTCCGAAAAGTAGTCAATATCACTGACTTTAGAGTAATCAATTTCGAATAACCAAGATTGTTGGAATATTCCTGAATGTTCTAGTTGGAAACCCCAACGATCGCCTAGATCAGTGTACTTTTGATCGTCTGGTAAATATTCAGACTCGATACTACCGGAACCAAAATCGCTTAAATATCTGAATTTACTGTTGAGTTGAGTGCCACGCTCTTGCATGTACTTGAAGGTAGTTTCCAAATCGTAGTCTGGTGCTAAGTTCCAATAAACAGGAATTTCAGCTTCAAAACCATCGCTTGAACCATACGAAACTGTTGGGTACAAGAAACCGGTTTTACGTGTATCACCCACCGGTACTGTTAAGTAAGGTAAGTAAAAGACGGGAACACTTTGGATTTCAAAACGTGGATTATAAAAAGTGGCTTGTTCTTCGTCTTGGTCGACACTGATGCTCGATGCTCTTAGACGCCAAGCATTATCGCCGATAGGGCAAGAGGTAATGGAGCCATCTTCAATCTCATAAACCGCTTTACCTGTTTTTGCTATATAAACAGCATCTCCGCGACCGGGCTCGCAAAGGAATTCGTAATCGGTGTTCTCAAGCGTCATTTCATCTGTAGTCAGATTATTGGTCGCTCTGTCTGAGATAGATTTGATTTGACCATCACTAAAGTTTACGTTGCCTTCAGCTACAACGATATTTTCTTGTTGGTGCAGGGTTACGTTATCGGCAAGGATGGTCTTGTTCCCTTGCGTAACGACTACGTCACCTGAATATATTGCTTTGTCACCATTGATAGCTTCTAGGCGATCTGACTCAACGTGAGCGGGTAGCTGTGTCTCGTTTTCTGCAGCGGGCTCGATCAAGCATTGATCTATAGAGGGCATTTCCTGCACACTACTATCGGTGACTGTTTCAGCTTGAGTTGTCGACACGTATAACGCCGTACTTATAGACGCGGCTAACAAGGTGCGGGAAAAAGATTGCATGAAGTTGAACTATCCTGTGTCACTAGATGAAGGGTTGATCTAGTATCAATCCAATTAATAAAGCATTTTCCTTATGATAAAGGAAATAATAGCATTCAGCATCATCAGACAGCATTACTCAGATAAAATTCATAGATAGAGAACACATAATGCAAATATTTGGCAAAATTTTGGGCGCGTTTTTTGGCTTTTTATTTGGAGGGCCACTCGGTTTAGTTTTTGGTCTGTTTTTAGGACACCAATTCGATAAAGCTCGCGGATTGAACCAATCAGGCTTCAATAGCTCTGGTTTTGGTCGAGGTCCAAGCCAAGCAGAAAGACAGAACGAGTTTTTTAAATCCGCTTTTGCGGTTATGGGGCACGTTGCTAAAGCGAAAGGGCAGGTAACGCCAGAAGAGATTCAACTCGCTTCTACCATGATGGAGCGTATGAACCTGCATGGCGAACAGCGTAAAGCAGCGCAAGATGCATTCCGTGACGGCAAAGAGAGCGACTTCCCTCTGAACGACGTACTTGAGCGAGTTAAAATCTCATCGGGTGGTCGTTTTGATCTTCTGCAGTTCTTTCTAGAGCTTCAGGTATCTGCCGCATTTGCGGATGGAAGTTTGCACCCGAGTGAACGTCAAGTTCTGCATAAAATAGCGCAAGGGCTTGGGTTTTCGGCAGCACAACTAGAACGCCGCTTGCAGATGCAAGAAGCTGCGTTCCGTTTCCAACAGCAAGGTGGAAGCTTTGGTGGCCATCAGGGTCATGGGCAATCATCAGGTTGGCAACAGGCTTCGCAACAGAACCAACTTGGCGACGCATATAAGGTTCTTGGTGTGAGTGAAAGTGCTGACGGTAAAGAGGTGAAGAAAGCCTACCGCAAGCTGATGAATGAACATCACCCAGATAAACTGATGGCGAAGGGCTTACCGCCTGAGATGATGAATGTTGCGAAAGAGAAATCGCAAGAAATTCAGAATGCTTATGACCTGATAAAGAAAGTAAAAGGTTTTAAGTAATTGAACACTAAACCGAGTAATAACAAAGTTACTCGGTTTTTTATTAAAGGGAATTATATGACGGTAACGTATCAGGATGTTCTAGAGTTTTGGTTCGATGAGTTGACGCCTAAAGATTGGTTTACTGGCGGCGCCGAGATTGACACTTTGATAGAGTCTCGATTTTCTGAATTGCATAAAGCAGCCATTCAAGGCGAGCTATTTGAGTGGCGCCAAACTGCGCAAGGACGATTGGCTGAGATTATCGTACTTGATCAGTTTTCTCGAAATATTGGTAGAAAAAGTCCGACAGCATTTTCTGCTGATCCGATGGCGTTGGCTCTAGCCCAAGAGGCGGTAGCGGGTGGTTTTGATCACCAGCTTAACGAGCAACAGAAAAGCTTCCTGTATATGCCTTATATGCACAGTGAATCTTTGTTAGTCCATGAACAAGCCGTGGAACTCTTTTCTCAAACGGGATTAGAGCATAATCTGGACTTTGAGTTTAAGCACAAGGTTATCATTGAGCGATTTGGTCGCTATCCGCACCGTAATGAGGTGTTAGGGCGAGCTTCGACTCCCGAAGAGATTGAGTTCTTGCAGCAACCGGGCTCAAGCTTTTAATTGTAGAAATACGGTCAAAGAATTGAGAAGAGGCTAGAGGTTAATAAAAACCTCTCGCCTCTTTTTTACTTTAGTGATCAACTTTAGCCTTAGAGCTAGTTTGCTTGGTTGAGCGACCAATCGTATTCATAACTGATGTTTTGAGTATTGGTTACTGCTTCAATTCGATATTGTTCTAAGTGCTGAATAAGCTGTTTCTTCGTACCAAAATCCACAGCAAACCATTCGTAAATCGATGATAGTTGAAGCTTATTGTTTGTAACCATCACGCCTTTGTCACTGCTTACAAACTCAGTTGCAGCTTGCTCTAGCAAGGCTTCAGTATTTTTAGAGGTAAAAGCGTCAGGTTGTAAGTTAGGGCAACCTAGGCTGGCACAGTTCACTGCATAATGCGTGCGAGGATCTTGCCAAATTGGTCTTAGGATTCGGTGTTCAATGTCATTGAGTGTCAGTGATTTCCCATTAACGACTACCACATCATCTCCCCACGGACCGAAACTAAATAGTCCGCCAAGTTTAGTTATGGATTTGATCGGGTAGGCATCAAGAATCAAATCGACAGTCACGGCGTTGTATAGGTTAACCCAATAGGCATACTGCTCCGCTTTTGAATAGTCGAGCGGATTCACCTGTTCGAGTTGCTTGATGTATTGTTTAAGCTTTGTTTTATCGGCGGTGTTCACTGCTTTATAGCGAACTAACGTATTTTGCCCCTGTTTAACCAAGTAGCTATCGAGGAATTGCTGCCAATCTTGATGAGATACCTGTTCTAGTTTGGTTTCGTCGCTTTGGTTCCAGTATGGCCAAAGATCGGACTTAGGCGCAGACCAAGCTAAGGTTGAGAAAAGTAGGCTGACAATAAAAAGTAGTTGTTTCATGGCATTCTCCTGATGACTGACTACTAAGACCTTAAGGCTTACCATTTTCTTTCATTGCTCTTCATTTAAATAAACATATGAAGTTAAGTTAAAAGCTTAGCCAAATAAAAAAGGTTGGCACTTGGCCAACCTTTAGATTTATTCAGAAACGTCTCATTATTTTAGGAAGCTAGGAATCTTAGCTTCAAACTCTGAGATCTTATCGGCATGTTGAAGTGTAAGGCCGATATTATCTAAACCATTCAGTAAGCAGTGACGACGGAACTCATCAATTTCAAACGAGTACTCTTTGCCGTTCGCGCTGACTTTCATTGCTTCTAGATCAACCGTAATTTCTGCACCTTCATTCGCTTCAACGAATTGGAATAGCTCATCCACTTCTTGCTCAGTCAATCGAACTGGCACCATTTGGTTGTTGATCGAGTTACCGTAGAAAATGTCGGCAAAGCTTGGTGCGATCATTACTTGGATACCGTAATCGGCAAGCGCCCACGGTGCGTGTTCACGAGATGAACCACAACCGAAGTTTTCACGAGCTAAAAGAATTGAAGCGCCTTGGTAGCGAGCTTCGTTCATTACAAAATCAGGGTTTGGCTGTTGGCCTGCATCGTCTAGGAAGCGCCAATCGTGGAACAAGTGCTTACCAAAACCGATGCGGTTTACTTTCTGTAGAAACTGCTTTGGAATGATCGCATCAGTATCGATGTTGGCCGTATCTAGAGGAACGACTAATCCGGTGTGTTGTTGAAAACCTGACATGTTAAATCCTCTAATTAAAGTTCACGAATATCGACAAAGTGACCAGCGATAGCCGCTGCGGCTGCCATTGCTGGGCTAACTAGGTGCGTACGACCATCACGGCCTTGGCGACCTTCAAAGTTACGGTTTGATGTAGAAGCACAGCGCTCTTGTGGACCTAGACGGTCGTTGTTCATCGCAAGACACATAGAGCAACCCGGTAAACGCCATTCAAAGCCTGCTTCGATGAAGATCTTATCTAGGCCTTCAGCCTCAGCTTGTGCTTTAACTTGCTCTGAACCCGGAACGATAAGCGCTTGAACATGTTTCGCTACTTGACGGCCTTTCGCTACCGCTGCTGCTGCACGCATGTCTTCGATACGAGAGTTAGTACAAGAACCCACGAACACTTTATCTACGTTGTAATCAGATAGAGATTTACCGGCTTCAAGACCCATGTAAGCTAGCGCTTTTTCAGCTGATGCTTTTTCTACAGGGTCTGCGAAGCTTTCTGGTGCAGGGATTGGTGTGTCTACTGAGATAACCTGACCTGGGTTGGTACCCCAAGTGACTTGTGGTTTGATGTCTGCCGCTTCTAATGTAACAACTGCATCGAATTCTGCATCAGCATCGGTTTTTAACGTATCCCAGTATTCGATTGCTGCTTCTAGGTCTTCGCCTTCTGGAGAGAACTTGCGACCTTTGATGTACTCGTATGTCGTTGCATCTGGAGCGATTAAGCCTGCTTTAGCGCCAAGCTCGATTGCCATGTTACATACTGTCATACGACCTTCCATCGTAAGGTCGGTAATTGCCTCACCACAGAATTCAACTACGTAGCCAGTACCGCCAGCAGCCGTTGTTTTACCGATGATCGCTAGCACGATGTCTTTTGCAGTGATGCCAGGAGTAACCTTGCCTTTTACTTCGATCTTCATGGTTTTAGCGCGAGCTTGTTTTAGCGTTTGCGTAGCTAGAACGTGTTCCACTTCTGAAGTACCGATACCAAATGCTAGTGAACCAAATGCACCGTGTGTAGCCGTGTGCGAGTCACCACATACGATGGTCATGCCCGGTAGCGTAATACCTAGCTCAGGACCCATTACGTGCACAATACCTTGGTATTTGTGGTTTAGATCGTAAAGCGTGACACCAAACTCTTCACAGTTCTTCGATAGCGTTTCCATTTGGATACGAGCCATCTCACCAGAAGCGTTGATGTCTTTAGTTTGTGTCGATACGTTGTGATCCATGGTCGCGAAAGTCTTGCCAACTTGGCGAACTTTGCGGCCTTTCTCACGTAGGCCATCAAAGGCTTGAGGTGACGTTACTTCGTGAACTAAGTGACGATCGATATAAAGAATTGGTGTTTCGCCTTTCGCTGCAACCGCAACGTGAGCGTCATAAACTTTTTCGTATAAGGTTTTTGCTTGCTGGTTTGTCGACATAGCTTTTCTTCCTTGGGAGCATCAGTCCCAGTGTTTGTTTCGAGCCAAGTCATGCGGTTTACGCTGACTTGGCTTGATATTATTCTTATGTACTTGCTTCTAATCGGAGCATTTAGCTTATGAAGCTAATATGTACTCTGCGATCTTGTCACCCATTTCAGAGGTAGTCAGTGCTTGGTTCTTACCTGCAAGGTCTGCTGTTAGCTCACCTGCAGAAAGTGCTTTAGATACCGCTGCTTCGATGTCTTGTGCTGCCGCCTCTTCGCCTAGGCTGTAACGAAGCATTAGCGCTGCAGAAAGGATTTGCGCGACTGGGTTTGCGATGTTCTTACCTGCGATATCTGGTGCGCTGCCACCTGCAGGTTCGTATAGACCGAAGTTGCTTTCGTTTAAGCTTGCAGAAGGAAGCATACCCATAGAGCCGGTGATCATTGCGCACTCATCAGAGATGATGTCACCAAAGATGTTTGAACATAGCATTACGTCAAACTGAGATGGGTCTTTGATTAGCTGCATGGTCGCGTTGTCGATGTACATGTGGTTTAGCGTGACATCTGGGTAATCTTTTGCGATTTCTTCAACCACTTCACGCCATAAGATAGAGCTCTGCAGAACGTTTGCTTTGTCGATTGAGTAAACGTTTTTGTTACGTAGACGTGCAGATTCAAACGCAATCTTTGCGATACGTTCGATCTCGTAACGGTGGTAAACCTCTGTATCAAAAGCCTTCTCAGTTGCGCCTTCGCCTTCACGACCTTTAGGTTGGCCGAAGTAGATGCCGCCTGTTAGTTCACGAACTACAACGATATCGAAGCCGTTACCTGAGATGTCAGCACGCAAAGGAGAGAAAGACTCTAAACCTTTATGGATTTGTGCAGGACGTAGGTTACAGAACAATTGGAAGTGTTTACGTAGAGGAAGTAGGGCACCACGCTCTGGTTGATCGTTTGGTGGAAGGTGTTCCCACTTAGGGCCGCCAACCGAGCCAAATAGTACTGCGTCAGATTCTTCACAGCCTGTTACTGTCGCTTCAGGAAGTGGACAGCCGTGGTTATCAATTGCGATACCACCAACATCATACTCTTCACGAGAGAAGCTAATCGCGTGCTTCTTTTCAATCGCGTCTAGCACTTTGTGTGCTTGCTGCATTACTTCTGGGCCAATGCCATCACCAGGTAGTACGGCAATCTTGTATGATTTATCAGTCATGTTAATCCTTTAATTCTTGTTACTGAGCTCTTTCGCTCGTTTTAAATTTTGTCCCTAAAGCCAACAACATCGGCTCTAGGGCTCTGTTATTGGGTGTTTAAACTGTTGCGATTCTTTGCTGTTTCATTTCAGCAATGGTGTCTGCGCGTTGAATGCTATTAATAACGTGCAGTAGCGCTTGACCAGAGGCCTCAACGATATCCGTTGAAACGCCCGTACCGTGGTACTTGCGACCTTTATAGTTAGCAATAATATCAGCTTGGCCTAAGCCATCTTCGCCTTCACCTTTCGCGGTAAGGTCGAATTTATCCAATGCAATTTCGTAACCCGTTAAGCGGTAGATACATTGGTATAAAGCATCAACCGGGCCGTTACCGACAGCCGCTTCGCATTTCTCTTCATCACCACATTGCAGCTTGATGCTGGTGGTAGACATAACACTACCAGATTGTACGCTTAGGTAGTTAAGTTTATAGAAGTCATCTTCGTCGCGTAGGTTCGCAAAGTGCATTAGTGCTTCTAGGTCGTAATCGAACACTTGGCCTTTACGGTCAGCCAGTTTCAAGAAGTCTTCGTACAATGAATCTAGGTTGTACTCATTGTCTTTGTAGCCCATTGCGTCCATGTGGCTCTTAACAGCTGCACGACCACTGCGGCTGGTTAGGTTCAATGCTTTGTTTTTCAAGCCAATAGATTCAGGCGTCATGATCTCGTAAGTGTTCTTATTCTTAAGCATGCCATCTTGGTGGATACCTGAAGAGTGGCTGAATGCGTTAGCACCAACGATTGCTTTGTTGTCTTGAATCGGCATGTGGCAAAGCTGACTAACCAACTTACTGGTACGGTGAATCTCTTTGTGGTCCAAACCGGTATGAACACCTAATAGCTCTTGACGAGTTTTGATGATCATTGCGATTTCTTCTAAAGAACAGTTACCTGCACGCTCACCAATACCATTGATTGTGCCTTCAATTTGTCGAGCACCTGCTTGAACGGCAGCAATTGAGTTAGCAACCGACATGCCTAAGTCATCGTGGCAGTGAACAGAGATGATCGCTTGATCTATGTTGGGTACGCGATCAAATAGCGTTTGGATAATGCCACCAAATTCATTCGGTACTGTGTAGCCTACGGTGTCTGGAATGTTGATGGTTTTTGCGCCAGCGTTGATAGCGGCTTCAACCATACGACATAGGTTGTCGATAGGTGTACGACCGGCATCTTCACAAGAGAACTCTACATCATCGGTATAGTTACGCGCATGCTTTACCGCTTTCACTGCCATCTCGACAACATCGTCGTAGCTGCGGCGTAATTTGTCTTGTACGTGAACCGTCGATGTAGAAATAAAGGTATGAATACGGAACTGGTCAGCTACTTTTAGTGCTTCGGCAGCGGCATCGATATCTTTTGCAACTGCACGAGAAAGCGCACAGATGCGGCTATCTTTGATATTCTTTGCGATGGTTTGTACTGATTCGAAATCGCCTGGGGATGACACAGGGAAACCCGCTTCAATAACATCTACACCCAGTCGTTCAAGTGCATAAGCGATCTGTAATTTCTCTTTTACCGTTAAGCTTGCAGCCAACGCTTGCTCGCCATCACGTAAGGTCGTGTCAAAAATTATCACTTGATCGTTCATGGGTGCTTCCTTATATCGATAATGAATCGATTGCTATCCAAATTATTATTAAGAATGATGTTCTTTTAAAAGTGCCAGTTACAAAAAAACCCGCTCAGCGCGGGTTTTAATATTTGTGTAGTTCTTGACCCACAACTTACCCGCGCGATTGGTTCACGATAAGGAGAAGTTTCAGCAGTCGAGAAGAAGAAAAAATCATTACACAAATATCCGTAAATAAACTGTTAACACCATATTTACCGCAATTTATTCTGAGCGTCAAACAAGAAAATCCAATATCAGCGTGCTTTGGCGGTGTTTTTTTTTGGTTTGTGCTGCTTGCGTGTTGTTTGCTGGTGTTATCAGCTGATTGAGTGTTTTGTAC
Source organism: Vibrio sp. 10N.261.51.A3 (assembly GCF_041471965.1). Classification (NCBI taxonomy): domain Bacteria; kingdom Pseudomonadati; phylum Pseudomonadota; class Gammaproteobacteria; order Vibrionales; family Vibrionaceae; genus Vibrio; species Vibrio sp. 10N.261.51.A3. The sequence continues at coordinate 104,699 of NZ_JBFRPK010000031.1, read as the reverse complement.
TGGGCGGTTAGTTTATCGTTTGGCTGATGTGTAGGTTAAAACTTTGTAGTAAATCTTTTTGATGGAACGATTCACCAATAAAATTAAAAGGGTGGCTAAATTAATTAATCATTTGATTAAATAGTGAGTAATTAATCTTCTACAACCATGTCGATTTATTCCTATAATTAATCGTGTGATTAATTATAGGGATAGGTCTCAGTGATGGCAGCGCGTAAAGCAGGGCGACCTCAACAGAATCTAGATGTACGGCAGTTACTCATTGAGCACGCTCGAGATCTGTTCGTGGTTCAACCGTACGACAAGGTATCGACTCGCTTAGTTGCTGAGCGAGCGGGTGTGAATATTGCGATGATTCGCTATTACTTTGGCAGTAAAGCCGGATTGTTTGAGGCGATGCTGCGTGAAACATTACGCCCTATGCAATTACAAATGCAGAGACTCGTTGATGAAAGCAGTCATGAGAACTTTCTTGATTTAATGCGGACTTACTACAAAGAGATGGTCAAAGTGCCGAAGTTTCCTCGCTTGATAGCCCAAGTGATGAATATGCCTCCCTCTGAAGTGCAAAGAGAGTTGCTCGAAAAGGTTTTCCTCGATGTTGCAAAGCCAGCCCAAGATGTCATTTTTGAAAAGTTGGTTGAACAAGGCATCTTAAAACAGAACATGGATCCAAAATTGTGCCGTATTTCGTATGTAAGCTTGATGGTGTTTCCTTTCATCGCTCCGCCGCCTTTATTGGCAATTCATGGGATTGAGATTAATGAAGAATTTCTTAATCGTTTAATCGAACACAACATTCAATTGATGACTGAAGGCTTTATTAACGCACCGAGCCCTTCTTCCGTGCAGGACCAAAGATAATGAAAATAAATAAAAAACTACTCTTCTTTCCAGCACTTGCGGTTGGTGTTATTGGCCTTGTCGCCGCGATTAACTTGAAGCCGGATCTTCCAACCAAACCTGCGGGTGATAGGGCTCGCTTAGTTGATACTGTGAGTCTAGAACAACAACTGATAGCGCCGTTAGCGGTCGGCTTTGGCAAAGTAGTGCCGAAAGTTGAATGGAAAGCGATTGCTGAGGTGACAGGACAGATCGTGTATCGACATCCAGATCTTGAAAAAGGCCAGGTGATCCCTGCAGGAACGGTCGTGCTCAAGGTTGATCCATTGGATTACGAATTGAAACTGATACAAGCAGAGGCGGATCTAAAATCAAGCCAAACCTCATTAGCGAAATTGAATCAAGAAGAAGACAACCTTAATCAGACTCTTAAGATCGAAAAGAATCGTTTGGTGATCAGCAATAAAGAGCTACAACGTAAACAGGATCTGCGTAAGAAAGGGCTCACCTCTCAATCGGATGTCGACCTGCAACAACAAAGCGCATTGTCTCAGCAGAAGTTGGTATTAGATATCGCGAACCAAATCGCGTTGATGCCAGATGAAAAGCGTGTTGCGGAAGCGGTGATTAAGGTCAACGTGTCTAAGGTAAAAGAGGCGCAGCGCTCTCTCGATAAGACCACCATCACTTTGCCAAGAGCGATGCGAATTGCTCAGGTTGATATCGAACAAAATCAAGTAGTAAACCTTCAGCAGGAGATGTTTATTGCTCACGGGATTAATGTCATGGAAGTAGAGGCGCAACTTTCTATTCACGATATGCAAACTTTAGCCTCCAGCTTTAACCAATTTCCTCGCGATGCTGCAGGAATCCCTAATCCTTATGAAGCGCCAATCAAAGCAAGCATTCAACTTAACAGCGGCAACCTGAACCTCAGTTGGCCAGCGAAGGTGGCAAGAATCAGCGAAACAGTTGATGAAAACCAAGCGACGGCGGGGATTATTCTCGAGATCGCTCAAGATTACTCACAATTGCAACCAGACAGCGCGACGCCTTTGGTTAACGGTATGTTTGTCAAAGCTGAGATTGAGGGTGTCGCCAATCTAAGTTGGGTGGTTCCAGAGCGAGCACTGCATGGTGATAAGGTTTACCTGATGGATGACAACCAGCGTTTGCAAGTGGTCAATGTTGAAGTGCTTTATCGCAGAGACAATCAAGTGGTTGTGAGTGGAGAGCTACAAACTGGAGATAAACTGGTTCTCAATGATGTCCTGCCAGCAATAGAAGGCATGTTACTGAGAGAGTCCAACTCTGAAGAGGCTGAGCTTGAATCGGATACTCAGGAGAGTGCGTCATGATCAAGTTCTTCTCTAGGCACCCAACAGCAGCCAACTTGTTGATGCTTGGATTGTTGATCATGGGTATAAGCTCATTATCAACCATCAAACGTGAAACCTTCCCCGCTTATGATCCGCCTTACATTATGGCAGCCATCGTTTATCCCGGCGCTTCTCCACAAGAAGTGGAAGAGAGCCTATGTGTGCGAATGGAAGACGCGGTAGATGGTTTAGCCAACATTGAAGAAACTCAGTGTGAGGCGATCGAAGGCAGCGCCCGTTTAATTCTAAAGTTAAATGAAAAAGCGGACATCGGCCGAATGCTGGTGGATGTGCAAACCCAGATCAACTCGATCAATGATTTCCCAACTGAGATTGAATCGCCTGTTGTTCAAGAGCTAGATTGGAATGAACCGGTTGTCGATATCGCTATAACAGCCGAAACGTCGTGGCCAGAACTTAAGGCCTACGCGGAAGATCTTAAGCGCACCATGAAGCTTGATTACGATGTCTCTTTGGTCGAGGTTAGCGGCTTCTCGGATCATCAATATCGAGTGGAACTGGATACCCAAGCTATTCGTCAGTTGGGTTTGAGTGTCGGTGATATCGCGGATCAAATTGGTCGACAGAATGTAAAACTGCCGAGTGGTAACGTTGAAACACCAGACAAAAACTTTCTGATTCGTTTCGACGAGAGACGAGTTACGCCTGTTGAGCTGGAAAGCATCGTGGTTGGATCTGCGCCTAATGGCTCGGTGATTCGTTTGAGAGACATAGCCAAAATAACCGACCGCTTTGAGCTTGATGAGCAAAAGGTGCTATTTGATGGCAAGCCTTCAGCGCTGCTTAAGATCAGTAAGAACAAAGAAGACGATGCGCTGCGAATCAAAGAGAACGTAACACGATTCGTTGAAGATCAAAGCGCGATTGCTCCTGATGGCGTGACACTACAAATGACCAACGATCTCTCATCTGTACTTTGGGATCGTCTAACCATGATGGTGAGCAATGGCTGGCAAGGTATTGTGCTGGTGTTCGCCACCATGTGGCTGTTCTTCAGCTTACGTTATTCATTTTGGGTGGCGGCAGGGTTGCCAGTGGCCTTCCTTGGTGGCTTGTTCTTAATGGCCAACCTTGGTTTGTCGATCAACATTATGTCGCTGGTCGGGTTGTTAATGGCAATCGGTATTATGATGGATGACGCCATCGTGATCGCCGAATCGATAGCCTCCCACTTAGATAGGGGACAAAGCGTCGATGATGCGGTGTACAACGGCGTTAAGAAAGTGCTTCCCGGAGTACTGTCTTCTTTCTTAACCACGGTGTGTATTTTCGGTAGCTTACTGTTTCTTGATGGCGAGATGGGCGCTGTGCTTAAGGCCGTTCCTCAAGTATTGATTTTGGTGCTGTCGTTGAGCTTGATTGAAGCCTTCCTGATTCTACCTAATCACCTATCTCATTCATTACACAAAGAAAAAAATGACAAGCCAGCGCTGCGCTTTAAAGTGGTGTTGCTTGAGAAGTTTGAGAACTTCCGTAATACCACTTTGATGAACATGGTTGAGAAAGTCGTGACCTTCCGCTACGCCTTTATGGGCGGAGTGATTACGCTGTTGTTGCTTTCAGTCGCCTTGATTGCTGGTGGTGTTGTTAAGTTTCAACCTTTCCCAGAGCTGGATGGTGATATTGCCGAGGCGCGTATTATTCTTCCGCCGGGCGCATCACTGTCTCAAACCGAGAAAGTGGTCGACAAAATTGTCGCGTCGGCTGAGCGCTTGAACAAACAATGGAGCGAAGAGGTTGAAGAAGGCAATACACTGGTCGAGCATATCACCAGCCAATTCAATGCCAACGCCGATGCCAATGAATCAGGCCCACACTTAGCCACAGTGCGTTTAGATCTGCGTGGAGCAGAGAGCCGTAACACGGTTATCGATGATTTCATTGATGCATGGCGAGAGGATATCGGTGACTTGGCGGATCCTATTTCATTGGTGTTCAAGCAACCGACTATGGGGCCGGGCGGTCGTGCTATTGAAATTCGCGCCAAACACGATGACCTGAGCGCATTGAAATCCGCTTCTTTGGATATTCAGGAGTACCTTAATCAGTTCGATGGGGTGCATGGCGTGCTTGATGATATGCGCATGGGTAAAGAAGAGATCTTGGTGAAGCTGCGTCCGGGCGCTGAAACCTACAATGTGAATGGGCAGATGATTGCTTCCCAATTGCGTGCGGCTTTCTTTGGTCAGACAGCGGATGAGATTCAAATCGGTGTTGAGAATATCTCGATTGAAGTGCGTCTTGATAAAGAGCAAGCGGGCGACATACAGCAGCTGGCCAACTTCCCGATCATCACCGCAGATGGCAGTCAGATCCCGCTAGCAACGTTGGCGACGTTAGATTTCCAACGTAATTACGTGCGAATTCAGCGTATTGATGGGCTGAGAACTATCAGTATCTTTGGTGATATTGATAACAAGAAAGCGAGTTCATCCGCGATCTTGGCTCAGTTCCAAAAAGATGAAGCCGCCAAACTTATTCAGAAGTACCCGGGTCTACGCTTTGATTTCGAAGGGGAGGCCAAAGATGCGGCTAAGACTGGAGCCTCTATGGGCAAAGGCTTCTTACTCGGCTTATTTGGCGTGTTTGCGATTCTTAGCTATCAATTCCGAAGCTACTTAGAGCCTGTGGTCGTGATGTTGGCGATTCCACTCGCTTTTATTGGGGTGGTCGTTGGTCACTGGATACTTGGCCATTCTTTGAGTATGCCAAGCATGATGGGCTTTGTGTCGCTTGCCGGGATTGTGGTTAATGATTCCATCTTGTTGGTGCAGTACATTCGTCACCATGTCGATGAGGGAGATAGCGTGCATGACTCGGTGGTAAAAGCCAGTCGTGAGCGTTTCCGAGCGGTATTCTTGACCTCAATGACGACTGCGGCAGGTTTGCTACCGCTGTTGACGGAAACCAGCTTACAGGCTCAGGTTATCCAGCCATTGGTTATTTCGATCGTATTCGGCATATTTGCCTCGACCTTACTGGTGCTGTTTATGATCCCTGCTGCTTACGCGATATTGGCGGATTTCGGTTTGGTTAAAAAGCACGAGCCACTAGCGCTATAGCCTTTAGCGTTTAATTATTTGCGAGCTCTACTATTATTAGCGAGCTCTAGTATCATTAGCGAACGCTATAACCATTGACACGATAGAAGTAGCGTTTGCTTGCTTATATAAAGAATTGAAAACATAGAAGAATAAAGCGGCCTTGGGTCGCTTTATTTTTATCGGTTGCATCTATCGCCATCCTGACTTGATCCATTGACCTGTCTATCAAGCATGGGAAATTTCATTTTAGTTCATTCAAAACGTCACTTAACTGTCATTTGTTGGGCATAACTTGAGCCTTAACTGAATAAGGATTGTTAAGGAGATCGTATGCGTACTATCGAACCTATTGTCCGCTGGGATGTGGCATTTTCTGTTTTCTGTTTAAACAACCGCTATGGCGGGCAACATGCAACGCTCAGTAAAGCGGTGTCTCATACTGGAGATGGACACCTTTATGTTTTGATTGCCTTGATTGCACTGCTGGTCGATAGCAACACCGGTCGAGACTTTCTTTTGGTGGGCTTAACCGCCTTCGCAATCGAACTGCCTATTTACTGGTTTGCTAAAAATACCCTCAAGCGCCGTCGACCAGCTGAATTCTCTTCACTACTTCACTCTCATATTGTGCCATCCGATAAATACAGCCTGCCATCTGGGCATTCCGCGGCGGCTTTTGTTATGGCGACCCTAATCGGACATTTCTATCCGAGCTTATATCTCTTTAGCTTGGTGTGGGCAACTGCGATTGCTGGCTCTCGAATCTTACTTGGTGTGCACTTTTTAACAGACGTACTGATTGGCGCAGCCTTGGGCATCGCTTGTACCAGCCTCGCTATCAGCTTCATCCTGTAATTATTTTGTTGGCAACCACTGCCGAGCTTAAGTGGTAAATTTAAAGGAACATGCATGAAAATTTTATATGGCGTACAAGGCACAGGAAATGGGCACATCGCTCGAGCGAGAGCAATGGCCGTCGCTTTTCGTCAGCAAAATATTGATGTCGATTTTCTGTTCTCTGGACGAGATGAGAGCAAATACTTTTCGATGGAAGCGTTTGGCAACTATCAGACCCGCAGCGGCTTAACTTTTTACAGCGAGCAGGGGCAGGTTAAATACGGCAAAACATTCATGAAGAACAACATCTGGCGATTTCTCCGTGAGATTAACCAGATCGATCTTACGCCTTATGACTTAGTGATTAATGATTTTGAGCCTGTCACTGCATGGGCGGCTAAGAGACAAGGTGTGCCATGCATTGGGATAAGCCACCAGAATGCGTTTCGTTATGATGTACCCAAAGAAGGGGGCAACTGGATTGAACATTCAGTGATTCAACATTTCGCCCCAACCGAGCACTCTATTGGCTTGCACTGGTATCACTTTGAACAGCCGATTTTGCCGCCTATCGTTCACACGCTGGTTGGTGAGCAACAAACCAAAACAGCACAAGACTTTACGTTGGTCTATTTGCCATTTGAGGATCTTGAGTCGATCTCAGAGCTGCTGATGAAGTTCATTTCGCAAAACTTTGTCTGTTACCACCCGGATGTGATTGAGCATAGCCGAGTTGAAAATATTGAGTTCAAACCACTGAGTCATGCGGGCTTTCAATTCGACCTCAATCAGTGCTCTGGTGTGGTCGCAAATGGCGGCTTTGAATTGCCATCTGAAGCCCTAACTTTGGGGAAGAAATTGCTTCTCAAACCACTCGAAGGACAGTTCGAACAACAGAGCAATGTGGCGACGCTAGAGGCCCTTGGGTTAGCTCAAACCATGACGTTTTTAGATGCGGCTATCTTGCGCGCTTGGCTCAGTGAAAAACAGGCCGAAGTGGTCACCTATCCAGACGTGGCAAGTGCACTCGTTGAGTGGGTATTAGCAGGGAATTGGTCTAATCAAGATGATTTAAGAAAGCAACTTTGGGACAAGGTCGACTTTCCAAGTTATGCATCGCTCACCTAACTCATAAGTGCTATTTCTGAATTGGCCGGTTGAATAATTCACGAGTTCAATAAATTGTAACAAATGTAACCAAACGATAGAACAGCTAAATAAGTCGAAATTAAACTCATAAGTAACGCATTTTATGTTTTTTTATAACTCTATAAATAATTGATTTTTAGATGTTGTTTAATCATTAAGGTAAAATAAAATTATTCTTTATCAATCTTGTTGGTAGCTCGAGATGCATTGGTTAATAGTAATGTCAATCCGAAAAACATCGGTCTGATAAATATAAGAATTAGTGGTTATCTATTCTCATACCATTACCAATTTAACGCTGTCGAACCGACAAGAGGCAACTTGAATGTTAGATAAGAAAGACGCAATGAGTGCTATTGCAAGCTACAGAATGGAAAGCACACTTCGTGGAGTCGACTTAAATCTTTTGACTGTATTTGATGCAGTTATGCAAGAGCAAAACATTACACGTGCAGCTCACAATCTGGGTATGTCTCAGCCTGCTGTAAGTAACGCTGTTGCTCGTCTAAAAGTGATGTTTAACGACGAACTATTCATGCGTCAAGGTCGTGGTATTCAACCGACTCAACGTGCTCGTCAGTTGTTTGGTCCAATCCGCCAAGCGCTACAGTTAGTACGCAACGAACTACCAAGTTCTGTGTTCTCTCCAGAGTCGTCTTCTCGCCTGTTCAAACTAGCGATTTGCAGCCCTTGTGATATGCGTTTTGCTCCTAAGATTATGTCGACAATCAACGAGCAAGCACCTAGCGTGAAACTGCATATGGATGCTGAATTCGATCGTCAACTTTCTGAGCGTATGCGCTACCAAGAAATCGACTTCGTTATTGATTACGCTCGTTTTGATGAGCAAGGCTTCTCAAGCACTGAAATCTTCCAAGACGAATTAGTTGTGGTTGCTTCTGCTTCTCACCCACGTATCAACGGTGAAGTTTCTGCGGCAGAGCTGCTTAACGAAAAGCACGCAAAACTGTCTCGCATCCATGGTCAACGTAGCTTCTCTGAGCAAGCTTACCGTGACCTAGATTGCACGCCTTTCTACGAAGGTACGAGTTTAAGCAACGTTCTTTACGTTGTAGGCCAATCTGAACTAGTAACAATTGCTCCTCGTTGGATGGTAGAACATGCAGCAAACAAAGAGCAGCTTCAGATTCTAGATTTCCCATTCGATAATGCGGCGATTTCTGGCTTCCTAAGCTGGCACGAATCAAGTGAAAAGGATAAAGGACACATTTGGTTACGAGATCAGTTAATGATGATCTGTGGCGAAGTAGTGGCACTTAACTAGACACTAATCCCTATGATTTATAAGCCCTAAGCTAGGAGACTGACTTAGGGCTTTTTTATGCGCGCTATTTTAGTAGGTAGAAAACTAAGCGTTAGACGTACTATTACTTATAACTTTGAGCTTCATCAGTTGCCTTTTCCATGATCAGAGGTACACTTGTGCGCTCAAAAAAGCTTACAGGTGTAAGCCTAAAGGTAAAGAGATGGCCAATTTAGATTTTCATATCGTAAAAAGACTTCGTGACCAAATTGCCCAAGGCGGCAACCGTACAGCTTTGAAGCACAAAGTAGACAATGTATGGCAAGGCATTAGCTGGGAACAGTTTGGACAACAAATCGATACGCTTTCATTAGCACTATTGGCTCAGGGACTGAGAGTTCAAGATAAGATCGGTATCTATTCAAATAATATGCCTCAATGGACCGTGGCAGATTTTGCATCTTTACAAGCTCGTCTTGTGACTGTGCCGATTTATCCAACCAACACAGCAGCACAGTCGTCTTACATCATCCAAAATGCGGATGTGAAGATCTTATTCGTTGGTGAGCAAGTTCAATTTGACGCGGCGGTGAGCCTATTCGAAGAGTGTGAACAGCTAGAAGTGGTTGTCGCGATGTCTGATGATATCGATCTTCAAGGCCATAGCTTTGCGGTATCTTGGGCTGATTTCATGGCGCGCGGTGTTGAAGCTCAGCAAGCTGAACTTGATGCTCGTCTTGCAGATGCAAGCATGGACGACCTACTAACTCTTATCTATACCTCTGGTACCACAGGTCAGCCAAAAGGCGTAATGCTTGATTACACCAACATTGGCTACCAGTTAGAAGGCCACGATGAGCGTCTAAGTTTAAGCAAAGACGATGTCTCATTGTGTTTCTTACCTCTATCTCACGTATTTGAGCGTGCGTGGACGTTCTACGTTCTCTATAAAGGCGCAACCAACTGTTACTTGCAAGATACCATGCAGGTGCGTGACGCGCTGAGCGACGTGAAGCCAACCGTAATGTGTGCGGTTCCACGTTTCTACGAGAAGATTTTCTCTGCGATTCACGAGAAGGTTTCGAAAGCGCCGTTTATCCGCAAGGTTCTATTTACTTGGGCGGTGAACATGGGAGCGAAACTCTCTGTTTGTCACCAAGAAGGTCGCACTCCTTCGCTAATGCTGAAGAAGAGCCATGCATTAGCAGATAAGCTAGTACTCTCTAAATTGCGTGCGCTGCTGGGCGGTAATATCAACTTCATGCCTTGTGGTGGCGCGAAGCTTGATGAGACGATTGGTCGTTTCTTCCATGCTATCGGCATCAACGTAAAACTTGGCTACGGCATGACAGAAACCACAGCAACGGTGTCTTGCTGGGATGACCGCTGCTTTAACCCTGATTCTATCGGTATGTCGATGCCGGGCGCAGAAGTTAAGATTGGTGCTAAGGACGAGATTCTTGTTCGCGGTCCAATGGTGATGCGTGGCTACTACAAGATGCCAGAAGAGACAGCTAAGACATTCGATGAGCACGGTTTCTTGAAAACCGGTGATGCGGGTCATTTTGATGAAAATGGTAACCTGTTCATTACTGATCGTATCAAAGAGCTGATGAAAACTTCTGGTGGTAAGTATATTGCCCCGCAAGTGGTTGAAGGTGCGATTGGTAAAGATCACTTTATCGAACAGATTGCTGTTATCGCTGATACACGCAAATTCGTTTCTGCGCTGATTGTTCCTTGTTATGACTCGCTAGAAGAGTACGCCAAAGAGCTTAATATCAAGTATCACGATCGCGTTGAACTTGTTAAGCACCACCAAATCGTCGAGATGCTAGAAAAGCGTGTGAATGACCTACAGCAAGAACTGGCGAAGTTTGAGCAAGTGAAGAAGTTCAAGCTACTGCCAAAAGCGTTTTCTATGGATGATGGCGAACTGACGCCGACCCAGAAACTGCGCCGTAAGGTTATCAACGATAAGTATCAAGACGAAATCGAAGAAATGTACACTGAAAAGTCGAAAGATAAGTAGTTTTCTACTGAGATAAATTTTCAGTTGTTTAAAAATCCCCCTACGAATGTGATTGCATTTTTAGGGGGATTTTTTGTATCTAATGACACAGCACAATGTGCGAAAGCGCACACCAGCAAGCTCGCGGTTTATCGATAAATAGCGATCTATTAAAATATTAAGTGCTTTTTTTTGTTCGCTAACTAGTGTTTAAACCTGGCGTGGGGGGCTGAGTTGGGTTTTATTTAATGCTTTGAGCTAATAGTTGGTTTTTTGGCACAGTTGCCGAATAACAGGTGTTAGACCAGATGATAATAAAGCGTTAAAGTTGTTTCGTATTACTGTTTGTTGTTATCACGACAGACAGCCATAGCCGAAAAAGTGGAAGTATTTCGAATTAGGCTACGAATAAGCCCTAGACTATGAAAAACCAGCCCAACATGTTCACCAAATATGATTGGAAACTGGTGAGGAGAGCAATATGACAACAAAACCTGAAACAGCCATGTCATCCGGCGCTGAAATGTTATCCGGCGCTGAGATGGTGGTGCAGTCTCTAATTGAAGAGGGTGTAGAACAAATCTTTGGTTACCCAGGTGGTTCTGTACTTGATATCTACGATGCGTTGCATGCTAAAACTGCTGAAATTAAACACGTATTAGTGCGACACGAACAAGCCGCTACCCACATGGCAGATGGCTATACTCGTTCTACCGGTAAACCGGGTGTAGTACTTGTGTGTTCTGGTCCAGGTGCGACCAATACCGTTACTGGTATTGCAACCGCCTACATGGACTCAATCCCAATGATTGTTATTTCTGGTAACGTACCAAATAACCTCATTGGTAATGACGCCTTCCAAGAGTGTGACATCGTGGGTGTATCACGCCCGATCGTTAAACACAGCTTCTTAGTTAAGAAAGCGGAAGATATCCCTGAAGTCGTTAAAAAAGCATTCTATATTTCAACGACAGGGCGTCCCGGTCCTGTGGTTATTGATCTGCCGAAAGATATCTTAAACCCACAAATCAAGCTTCCTTATGAATACCCAGAAACGCTCAAAATGCGTTCGTATAACCCAACGGTTACGGGTCATAAAGGTCAGATCAAAAAGGCGCTAAAAGCCCTTCTTGAAGCGAAGAAGCCGGTACTTTATGTCGGTGGTGGTGCGGTTATTTCTGAGGCAGATAAGCCGCTGTTAAAATTAGCAGAGGCACTGAATTTACCTGTGGTAAGCACCCTAATGGGGCTTGGCGCTTTCCCTGGCACCCATAAGAACTCTTTGGGTATGTTAGGCATGCATGGTTTATATGAAGCCAATATGGCGATGCACAATGCGGATTTGATCTTTGGTATTGGCGTACGTTTCGATGATCGAACGACTAATAACCTAGATAAGTACTGCCCTGATGCGAAGATCATGCACATTGATATCGACCCATCTTCGATCTCTAAGAACGTAAAAGTGGATCTACCGATTGTAGGTTCTGCTGAAAAGGTTCTAGAGAGCATGGTGAACTTGCTCGTTGAGCAAGGCGGCACTAACGATGCAGAAGCGATTGAAAGCTGGTGGAGTGAAATCAAGCAGTGGCAAGAGCGTGACTGCCTAGCTTACGAGAAATCGTCTGAGCGCATCAAACCACAGCAAGTAATTGAAACACTGCATAAAGTAACCAATGGCGATGCCTATGTTGCTTCTGACGTAGGTCAACACCAAATGTTTGCTGCTTTATACTACCCGTTTAACAAGCCACGTCGTTGGATTAACTCTGGTGGTCTAGGCACGATGGGCTTTGGCCTGCCTGCTGGTATGGGCGTTAAGTTTGCTAAGCCAGATGAAGAGGTGGTTGTGGTAACCGGTGACGGCAGCATTCAAATGAATATCCAAGAGCTGTCGACAGCACTGCAATACAATATCCCGGTTAAGATTATTAATCTTAATAACCGTTTCCTAGGCATGGTAAAACAGTGGCAAGACATTGTTTATCAAGGCCGTTACTCTAACTCATATATGGACTCTGTTCCTGATTTTGCTGCTATCGCTGAGGCTTATGGCCACGTTGGTATGCGCATTTCATCTCCGGATGAACTGGAATCAGGTTTGGAAAAAGCACTAGCGATGAAAGACCGTTTGGTATTTGTCGATATTAGTGTGGATGACACCGAGCACGTATACCCAATGCAGATCAAAGGCGAGGGTATGGATAACATGTGGCTAAGCAAAACGGAGAGAACATAATATGAGACACATTATTTCACTACTAATGGAAAACCAACCTGGTGCGCTTTCTCGTGTGGTTGGCTTGTTTTCTCAGCGTGGCTACAACATCGAGTCTTTGAACGTATCTCCAACCGATGATCCGACGCTGTCTCGTTTGAACGTCACTACTAACTCGAGCGAAATGCAGCTTGAGCAGATTCAGAAACAACTGCATAAGCTAATCGACGTACTTAAAGTACAAGAAGTGTCTGAACTTGAACACATTGAACGTGAGCTGTTGATGGTAAAAGTACGTGCGAGCGGCTTTGCTCGTGCGGAAGTGAAGCGCACAGCGGATATCTTCCGTGGTCAGATCGTTGATGTTACGGCTTCTCAATATACGGTTCAAATGGCGGGTACTAGCGAGAAACTGGATGCCTTCATTCAGGCGCTGTCTGAAGTGACGGAAGTGCTTGAAGTAGCTCGAAGTGGTGTTGTTGGCATCGCACGAGGCGAACGTGCGTTGAAAGCCTAGACGATAAGTCTTTAAAAAATAACTTTAAAGCCGCTTTTTTAAGCGGCTTTTATTTTGTTAATTTTTTAGAGTGCTATAATCCCGCGCTGCACTTCCATTCATCTGAGTTAGCAATGCGAAATAAAAAATCAATAATTACATTGCTGATTATCTCTATCATATTGTCTTCTGCAGTATGTCTGTATTATTTGCAGCGCTACAAAGAAGTAAAACAGCAGAGCTTTGACTACTCAGCTAAGCAAGCCGTTCATCAGTTAGTGTATGCCAAGCGAGATTATGATCTTCTCAAGACTCAGTTAGTCTCGGTCATGGAGCTACTCAGTCATAGCCAGAGCTTGGTTAACTTTGCTTCCTCTCCCTCAGACCAAACCAAACATCTACTTGAAGAGGTCTGGCAATCTGTTCTCGTGAACCAGAAGTGGTATACACAAATCCATCTGTTAGATGTCACTGGCAAAGAATTGGTGCGTGTTAACTATTCCTCTGATACCGGTAGAGTGACGTTTCCTCAACAGCTGCAAGATAGGTCGGATTCTAACTACTTCCAATACGCTCAAAAACTAGAAGCCGAACAGATTGGCGGTTGGGGTATTGAGCTTGAAACTGAGCATGGTGAAGTCACCTTCCCTTATTCGCCGGTAATCCGTGTCTTTACCCCAGTAGAAACCCCTGACGAAAGAGTAGGCTACCTCGTCATCAATCTTGATGTATGGGGCTTATCGTCGCGTCTGAGCTTTTCACCAGATAACGATCTTAGAGCAGAAGTTCTCAATGACGCGGGTTACTTCATCGTGAGTAACAACAGCGGTAAGTTGTTCGGAGACTCTATTCCTGAAAGAAAAGGCTATAACCTGAAAAATATCGCGCCGAAGACGTGGGATGCGATCTCCAATGATCAGGTGGGATACGTTTTTGAAGATGGTAATTTGTTTGCCTTTAACACGGTTATGCTCGCGAACAGTCAAAAGGTCCATTTACTGATTCAACTTAATCAAAAGCAACTGATGGATCGGGCTGAGCGTGATCTAGATGATTTGGCCCATGAAGAGATCATTGTTCTGATTACGGTGCTGATATTCGCTTTCCCGTTTGCTTACCTGGTGACGCACTGCCGACGCCGAAGCCTAGAGAGTAAATTGGCACGCGCCGCATTGAATGGTATGTCGGCAGTGATGCTCTCTGACAAGCAGCACCGCACAATGATGATCAACAACGAATTTGAGAACATGACTGGGTACTGCAAAGAACAGGTGATCGGTCAAAATGCATTGCAGTTGCTGCTTGAGAATACCGACCAAGTGCTCTCAAGCTCGGCTATTTGGAGTCATTTAGAGCAAGAAGAAGTATGGGAAGGGGAGGTTCAGTGTAAGAACAAGCTGCGTATTCCTTTTACTGCGATCATGCGAGTGCATGCGGTCAAAAACAATTCAGGCAAAGTCAGTTACTACATCACCTCGTTGGTTGATATTTCCGTAAGGAAGGAGCTTGAGGTACGTTTGAGGATCTTAAGTGAACGTGACTCTTTGAGTAATCTCTGGAACCGACGAAAATTCGAAGAGCAGCTGGCCTACTATTCTCGCTTAGTTGAGCGTTACCCGATCGAAGCGACCACCAGCTTAGCCTTGGTGGACATCGATAACTTCAAGCGAATCAATGATGAGCTTGGCCACGACGAAGGTGACCGTGTGATCGCTGGTGTTGCTAAACTTCTGCAAGATAGCCTTCGTGGGACGGACTTTGTTGCACGTGTTGGAGGAGAAGAGTTTGCACTCTTGATGCCACACACCTCACTGCCAGAAGCAAAGCGCGTATTGGATCGCTTGCGAATTGAGATTGAACTGGCAGCCGGAACTAAGGTAACGGTGAGTGTTGGCTTTACTGATTTAACAAGTAACAGTACTCGCTCATACAAGTGTGCCGATGTTGCGCTTTACGAATCTAAATCGTCTGGTCGTAATACGGTCTCTATGTGTCCTAGCTACGATGATGTCGCTTAGGTTCGCTTCTATCTAATCCTTTCTTCTCTTTGCTTCACCTCTTCAAGCTGGCCCCGACTCACTTTATCTCTCCCCCTTTTTATAGGAATCTCACTTTTGAGCGACCTATGTCACAAAATCTATACAGTTAGACTAAAGTCTAATGCTGGTGGAAATTTGAGCTAAAATGAACAATAAGTAAACTACCTTGCTTCAGATTACATCGTGCTTAACGGTGTAATAAATAGAGTGTTTACCAGATGTAAAAGGATGACACCGTTAACTTAATTCAACTGATTAGCTAGCCTTTTCAATGGTTTGAAAGGCAGCAGTAGAATTAGGTTAGCTGGAGCAAGAGTTTGGGGATCATACAGTCTGGTTAAAAGAGGCGTGGTATGTTTGTCGATTTTTTAGTGAGGTTAACCATAGGCACATTAGCCATTCTTGGCTTTCAATTGAGTGCTTTGTATTTTTTACCTATGGTTGTGCTACTCAATACTCATCACAAAGAGTTTTTTGGGTGGTAGTTCAGTCGTAATACTGGAAACAAAAAACGGAGCCATTGGGCTCCGTTTTTATTTGGTTAGAAGCTACTTTAGCGTTATGCCGCTTCGATAACTTCTTCAATTCGTTTCATTGAACCTAGCAGGTGTTGATCAAGCAGTTCAGTCGCTTGTTCTACATTCTTAGACAGTACTAGTTTCATGATCATTTCGTGTTCATCAATATTGAACAGATCATCTGATGCGCTTTCTGCAGACATAGCGAGGAAGCGGTAACGTTTCACTTGGTTAATTAGGTCATCAAAGAACTTAAACATGTTCTCTGAATCTGCACCTTCAAGCAGTGCGACATGGAATTGCTGGTGGCGCTCTTCCCATTCTACACAGTCAAACTCTTCAGATACGTACTGTACTCGCGATAGTTTATGGTAAGACGTTAGTACATCCAGTTCCCAGCTCTCATCACCTGCTGCAATCGCTTTTTTAAGCAGAACCGATGATACAACACGAAGGCTTTCGTATAGGTCATTCAGTTCTTTCTTTGATACAGGAGATACCCAGCAGCCTTTTTGTGGCTCTAGCTTTACGTATTTGCTCCAAGATAACTGTACCAAGGCTTCGCGAATAGGGGATGCGCCAACGTTGTAGCGTGCTTTTAGATCAGCAACAACAAGCTTTTGGCCTGGGGTTAACTCACCATTAAGAATATCTTGGCGAATCATCTTTGATACTTTTTCAGTGAGCGTAGGACTAGACATTACAAACCTCATCTATATATGATTTCTAGTCTGCTAATCCGTCTCTTAGAAAGAGTCAATTGGAGGTTAACAGTACGTAGTTCTATTGCGATTGATAATACAGCGTACTGAAAAGTTAGGCAAGATTTTGTTTCATAAAAAAAGAGGACCGAAGCCCTCTTTTATATTTTATGCGAATCGGTTCATTCTTATAGAACGTGAACAGATGCCGTGTTTGTAGTACCAGAAGCTACTAGAGCACCAGAAACCATAACTACGATGTCGCCTTTGTTACCTAGGCCAGATTGTAGAGCGATTTCTTTACCGTTGATGTAGAACGCGTCTGTGTTCTCGATAGAGTCAACAAGAACTGGCTTAACACCTTTAGTAAGAACTAGCTGTGCAGCTGTCTTTTCGTTAGTTGTTAGAGCTAGGATGTTTGCAGTTGGGAAGTACTTACGTACTGAACGTGCAGATTTACCGCCTTCAGTTGCAACAACGATTAGAGGAGCAGCTAGCTTCTCTGCTGTGTCTACAGCGCCTTTACATACTGCTTCAGTGATGCGTAGACGTGGGCTGTCTAGACGAGAACCTAGCTCAGCTTTAAGAGCTGAATCAGTACGGTTCGCGATTTGAGCCATGATAGTAACAGCTTCAACTGGGTACTTACCTTTAGCAGTTTCACCAGAAAGCATTACTGCATCAGTACCATCCATGATTGCGTTCGCAACGTCACCCGCTTCAGCACGAGTTGGACGTGGGTTGCTGATCATAGAGTCAAGCATTTGAGTTGCAGTGATAACCATCTTACGTGCACGGTTACACTTCTCGATCATCATCTTCTGAGCGAAGATTACTTCTTCAGCTGGGATTTCAACACCTAGGTCACCACGAGCAACCATGATGCCGTCAGAAGCTTCAAGGATTGAATCGAAGTTATCTACACCTTCTTGGTTTTCAATCTTAGAAATGATGTGGATGTTCTCGCCGCCGTTAGCGTTTAGAAGCTCACGGATTTCTTTAACGTCTTCTTCTTTACGGATGAAAGAAGCAGCAACGAAATCTACGCCTTGCTCACAACCAAACTTAAGGTCAGCTTTGTCTTTCTCAGAAAGAGCAGGAAGTTGAACAGAAACGCCAGGAAGGTTAACACCTTTGTTTTCGCCTAGAGCACCGTTGTTAAGAACTTTACACTTAACTTCAGTTTCTGTTGTTGCGATAACTTCCATTTCGATTAGGCCGTCATCAACAAGGATAGTGTTACCTGCTGTTAGGTCTTTAGCGAAACCTAGGTAAGTTACTGCTACTACGTCTTTGTTACCAACAACTGTTGCGTCAGTTGTGAAAGTGAACTCTTGACCAGCTACTAGATCTACGTCGTTACCATCTTCAAGTTTGATAGTACGGATTTCTGGACCTTTAGTATCTAGAAGGATAGCAAGTTGCTCACCTTTGTTTTCCATTACTTTACGGAAGTTC
The DNA here is from genome assembly GCF_041471965.1 of Vibrio sp. 10N.261.51.A3. NCBI lineage: Bacteria > Pseudomonadati > Pseudomonadota > Gammaproteobacteria > Vibrionales > Vibrionaceae > Vibrio > Vibrio sp. 10N.261.51.A3. The sequence continues at coordinate 86,721 of NZ_JBFRPK010000031.1, read as the reverse complement.
GCGATACGAGTGCCGTGCTCTGCGAAATCACCGTGAGAGAAGTTAAGACGCATAACGTTCATGCCAGCATCTACTAGTTCAGTTAGCTTCTCTACAGATTCAGTTTTAGGGCCAATCGTACATACGATTTTGGTCTTTTTCATGGAAGGTACTCTCCGGTAAGTATTGTTACAATTTGAAATTTATTTAAGTTCTGAAGATTGGTCCGCTACATCAACATTTTGTGCCTGTTGTGTAAAAGCGCGGGACTTCCAATATGTCCTTCAGAGTTGTAAGTCTTTCATCAATTTTAGTCATTTTATGACTAAAAGATTTTGATTCAATATCGGTTTTCTGTGACTTACCCCACTATATAGGGGGTAAGTTGCAAAAAAATAACAGTCAGTTTTGTAATTTTTTTTCTTTTCGGGTGCGGATTCTACCACCTAATGAGTTCAATATCACTGCTTAACAATTGTCTTAGGACAAGGTTTTATCGCTATTTATTAATTTTTTGGATCAAAATAAATGGACTAAATAGTTTCGTTGTAACTATAATATGTTTCACATCGAAACTTAGTGGCCTTTTTTAAATGTCGAAACGAAACACCCAACTCAGAAGACATGCAATTTCTAACCTAGTGAATGAAAAAGGGGAGGTTAGTGTTGATGAATTATCCGCTAAGTTCGAAACCTCAGAAGTCACTATTAGAAAGGACTTGGCGTCTTTAGAGAAAAACGGTCAGCTTTTACGCCGTTATGGTGGTGCGATTTCGTTACCGAAAGAGGTTGTCAACGAAGAGCTGGGTCAACAAGTTTCGACTCGAAAGATTTCATTGGCAAAAGCCGCTGCAGATTTAATTCGCGACCATAACCGCATCGTGATCGATAGTGGCAGTACGACCGGTGCTCTAATTCAGCAGCTTAATGCTAAGCGTGGCTTGGTTGTTATGACCAACTCATTGCACGTTGCTAATGCGCTTAATGAGCTTGAAAGCGAGCCGACGTTATTAATGACTGGCGGCACTTGGGATACCCATTCGGACTCTTTCCAAGGCAAAGTTGCAGAGTCGGTACTTCGTGCTTACGATTTTGACCAACTATTTATTGGGGCTGATGGTATCGACCTCGATAGAGGCACAACCACGTTTAACGAACTGGTTGGCCTGAGCAAAGTAATGGCTGAAGTGTCACGAGAAGTGATCGTGATGGTTGAGTCGGAAAAGGTGGGACGAAAGATCCCGAACTTAGAGCTGGCATGGGAACACATTGACATCTTAATTACCGATACAGACTTAGGCGAAGAATCCAAAGCAAGTATCGAATCACATGATGTTCGAGTGATCCTGACCGATCCAGCGTAAAAACAAATTTAAGTATTATGCATTTACCTTCCTATAATTGATCTTAATGAAGATTTGGCCTTTGCTTGCTGCCAATAGGAATAAAACAAAATTGATGGAGTGAAACTATGTGTGGAATTGTTGGTGCAGTAGCACAGCGTGATGTAGCTGAAATTTTAGTAGAAGGCCTTCGTCGTCTAGAATACCGTGGCTACGATTCAGCTGGTGTCGCTGTAGTCGATACTGAATCTAACCTAACTCGTGTACGCCGCCTAGGTAAAGTACAAGAGCTAGCTGACGCAGTAGAAGAGCAACAAGTGATTGGTGGTACAGGTATCGCTCATACACGTTGGGCGACACACGGTGAGCCGTCTGAAGCGAACGCACACCCACACATGTCTGGTGATATTGCCGTTGTACACAATGGCATTATCGAAAACCACGAAGCACTGCGCGCTATGCTGCAAGAGCGTGGTTACGTATTTACTTCACAAACGGATACAGAAGTTATTGCTCACTTAGTTGAGTGGGAACTTCGCACTTCAGCTTCTTTGGTTGAAGCGCTACAGAAAACAGCAAAACAATTAGACGGTGCGTACGGCACGGTTGCGGTTGATCGTAAAGATCCTAGCCGTATCGTTGTAGCTCGTTCTGGTAGCCCGATCGTTATCGGTTTTGGTGTCGGCGAGAACTTCCTTGCTTCTGATCAACTGGCGCTACTGAGCGTAACTCGTCGCTTCATGTACCTAGAAGAAGGTGATGTTGCTGAGGTAACTCGTCGTGATGTTACGGTATTTGATGTAGCGGGTGAGCGTGTTGAGCGTGAAATCGTTGAGTCAAACGCTGAACACGACGCAGGTGACAAAGGTCAATACCGCCACTTCATGCAGAAAGAGATCTTCGAGCAGCCAACAGCGCTGATCAATACAATGGAAGGCCGTATCTCTGACACTTCGGTTATCACTAACGCGATCGGCGTTAAAGCTGAAGAGATCCTAAGCAAGGTTGAACACGTGCAGATCATCGCATGTGGTACGTCTTACAACTCAGGCATGGCAGCGCGTTACTGGTTTGAATCTCTAGCTGGCGTAAGCTGTGACGTAGAGATTGCTTCTGAATTCCGTTACCGTGATTTCGTTGTTCGTCCGAACAGCCTATTGGTGACTCTGTCTCAATCTGGTGAAACTGCGGATACGCTTGCTGCACTTCGTCTTGCAAAAGAGAAGGGTTATATGTCTGCAATGACTATCTGTAACGTTGCGGGTTCTTCACTGGTTCGTGAATCTGATTTTGCCTTCATGACTCGCGCAGGAACAGAGATCGGTGTTGCTTCTACTAAAGCTTTCACAACTCAACTAGCAGCGATGCTGATGATGGTAACGTCAATTGGTCGTCTACAAGGTCGTATCAATGAAGAAAAAGAAGCGGAAATCGTTCAAGCACTTCACCAACTGCCTGCTGATATCGAGAAAGCATTAGCGTTCGATAAAGAAATTGAAGCACTGGCACCTGATTTTGCTGATAAGCATCACACACTGTTCTTGGGTCGTGGTGAGTTCTACCCAATCGCGATGGAAGCGTCTCTTAAACTGAAAGAGATCTCTTACATCCACGCAGAAGCATACGCAGCTGGTGAGCTTAAGCACGGTCCTTTGGCTCTTATCGATGCAGATATGCCTGTAGTCGTTATTGCACCAAGCAACGACTTGCTAGAGAAGCTGAAATCGAACGTTGAAGAAGTGCGTGCTCGTGGCGGTCTACTTTACGTATTCGCTGATGAAGACGCGGGCTTTGAAAGCGATGAGAACATGAAGATCATCAAGATGCCTCACGTAAGTGAAGTAACAGCGCCTATCTACTACACAGTACCGATGCAGCTGCTGTCTTACCATGTCGCACTAATAAAAGGTACCGACGTTGACCAACCTCGTAACCTAGCGAAAGCGGTAACAGTTGAGTAATCGACAGCTTACCTAAGATATAGATAATAAGAAGCCCATCCTGTGATGGGCTTTTTTATGTCTGTTAGTTAACGATCAGTGTTAGAGCTAGCTGTAGCGTCATTAAGCGCTCAGTGCTTGCTCTAGGTCAGCCAAGATATCGTCAATGTGCTCGATACCTACTGATAGGCGAATCATCTCCGGTGATACACCGGCTTGTTTCTGTTCAGCTTCGCTTAGTTGACGGTGTGTCGTCGAAGCTGGGTGACAAGCGAGAGATTTCGCATCGCCAATGTTAACTAAGCGCTTGAAGATTTGCAGTGCATCATAGAAGCGAACACCGGCTTCATAACCGTCTTTTAAACCAAAAGATAGAATGGCCGATGGCTTACCTTGCATGTACTTTTCAGCGAGTGGATAGAATTCTGAATCAGGCAGGCCAGCGTAACTTACCCAACTGACTTTCTCGTGTTGCTTGAGGTATTCCGCTACTTTCAAGGCATTCTCTGTGTGTCGCTCCATGCGTAGCGACAACGTCTCCAAACCTTGCATCAACATGAAAGCATTCATTGGTGACAGTGCTGCACCTGTATTACGTAGGGGAACCGTTCTAGCACGACCAATAAACGCAGCCTCACCAAAGGCCTCGGTATAAACCACGCCATGATAAGAAGGCTCTGGCTGATTAAACACAGGGAAGCGGTCCTTGTGCTGTGCCCATGGGAATTTACCTGAGTCGACAATCACGCCACCTAACGTTGTACCGTGACCACCCACGTATTTAGTTAGTGAGTGCACCACGATGTCAGCACCAAAATCGATAGGTTTACACAGTACAGGCGTCGCCACCGTGTTATCAACAATCACAGGTACACCTTGTGCGTGAGCAAGTTCAGCAACACGCTCTAAGTCGATAATATTACCTGCTGGGTTACCGATACTTTCACAGTAAACCGCCTTGGTTTTTTCATCGATCAGTGCCGCTAAGCTTTCTGGTTTGTCGTCTTTAGCAAAACGAACTTCAATTCCTTGGTTTGGCAGCATATGAGCAAATAGGGTGTAAGTACCACCGTAAAGCTGAGGCGTTGAGACAATGTTGTCACCGATTTGCGCCAACGTCTGAATCGCGTAGTTGATCGCAGCACTGCCCGCACTTACCACTAAGCCTGCAATCCCCCCTTCTAAGGCTGCCATGCGTTTTTCTAACACATCATTGGTTGGATTCATTATCCGTGTGTAGATATTACCTGGCACCGCAAGGTTGAAGAGGTCGGCGCCGTGTTGTGCGTCATCGAATTCGTACGCGACGGTTTGGTAGATTGGAGTGGCAACCGATTTGGTTGTTGGATCAGTGTCGTAACCGAAGTGAATCGAGAGTGTTTCGTCTTTCATGAGTCTTCCCTGAACTATTGAGCGATTTATGTACTCTCATATTGCCGATTTTTTTATAAAAGAAAAGTATGTTTAGTCACAGAGAGGCAATTGGAATTGTGTGCGGGACGATTCGTTTTTGGTTCGGAAGTGCAGGGTGTGATTGGTACTGAATCAGAAAAGCAAAAAGCCAGAGCAGCGTGAACTGTTCTGGCTTTTCTAATTTGGTGGCCCCTCCCAGATTTGAACTGGGGACCGAACGATTATGAGCCAAGCTTCAGCCCTGTAATCAACATAGTAACCCTGCCCCGAATCACTCTGAAATCCACCAGCAAAATCACATCACCTGATTATCCGCATGATTTCTCTGACGTCGACGACGAGGTTGATGGGGTTGATGGGGATGTCGGAGTTGGAAGGGTTAACAGGGTTACTGAGGTTGGTTCTGAAATAGATGATGAATCCGTTCGGCAACTCCCCTAACTCTATCAACCCTAGAATTGACTCAAAAGACCGGACTAGGACCGGACCGACGACGCCGTCAACAAAACCTAGGGAAAGTAATTACTGAAGAAGTCAGGTAGAGCAAGGGCTAGAGAGAGATTACAGGGCCAGTCTAGAGTGACCGACCCAGAGACTTAGGATTTTAAGTTAGTTGGGGGATTTAGTGAGATGAAGGGAGAGAGAAAATTGATAAATAGAGACTGCATCACAGATATTAGATGTGGTTGATTTTAGTGCACAATTATATGATACAAGGCTCTTACTCTGCTCATACCATGGGATTATTTATGTCTAAGCTAGTAAAATACATGTTAGGTGGTCTCCCTTACCTAATTTACGACCATATGAAGTCAAATGAGGAGAGCAACGAAGTTTCAGCGAGCTCTATCACGACAGATGAAGTAGAACGTATTAATGACGCAATTAACAATGCTAAAAATAGCGGAGCGAAAGAAGTTAGTATTAATATCTCCCGGAATCTACATGATGAACTGTCTTTAGGTGGCAACATTCCAAATTCTTCAGGGTTAGATGTACAGATGAATTTAAAATCTGATACATCCGGTATGGGACAATGCCAACTACACATCATTTTTCTAGAACCAGATGAACATCTTGATAAGCTTGCAAAGCTTAAAGATTTACATCAATGTGGTGCACTAACAGAAGAAGAGTTTAGCAATGCCAAGGCTAGGGTGATAGAGCGTCTTTAACATAAGTAGTAACGTTAAGCCTGCATTATATACTCACTGAAATATGATAAATATCAAACACATATTAACTCCGTGATACTAATAACCATGGAGTTAATATGATCAAGCTAACTAACCTTCAACAAATCATAACCCTACCAATCACCGCAACCCTACAAGAACAAGTCAAATCGATACTCACTGAACCATTTTACGATGAAGCAGAAGCCCAAAAAGCATGGGATGAACTGCAATGTGAACTCTGGTTTCTCACATCAAAGTCCGAACTCTCTGCCGTCGTCGTCGACGATATCGAACTGCTGAAACGAGCCCTAACCTATACCGAATTAGAAGACGATCTGGATTACGGAGCTTCTATATCCCTAAGCATTATCGAGGATAACGGTAAGGGGCTCTACTTACTCATGCCTAAGACACTCCGTACTGAATTACACCAGCATTTCTCAATCTCTGATGAGTAAGGGGGACTGATGCAATCTCGTAAATTCAAATTCAATAAACGCCAACTTGATTCATTACCGCCGACGCCGTCGACAAGTCGAAGCAAAGAAACAGAGTATACGGATGAGCTCTGTAGCGGCCTGAAAATAATTATCAACAGACAAGGGAGACGCAGATTCCTATTCAGGTACACCTATTTTGGCAAAAAAAAATCGTTACAAATTGGCGAATATCCAGCGCTAGATATCAATACCGCTAGGCAGATAGCTAATGACCACAAGCGAGAGATAGCTCTGGGTAATGACCCTAAGGCTATGAGGGACGAAAAATCCAATGTACTAACCTTCTTCGAGTTTGCGGAAGAACACTACTTACCCTATGCCCGAATGAACAAACTCACTGCTAAGAATGATATTGGTAACTTAAAGCTTCATTTCTACCCCAAATGGGGCAAGAAAAGTATCACCGATATCAGCCAACAAGACATTCAAAAGCTACTCGATGGGGTCCTAGAAACAAGGAAACCATCAACAGTGAATAGATTACGTTCCTTAGCCCTTAGAATGTTCAGATTAGCGATGGAGTGGGGATTCGTGGACAAGAATCCGGGGCAGTACATAAGGAAGCTTAAGGAGAATAATTTAAGAAACAGATTCCTGAACCGCAAAGAAGTTTCATCTTTCATCAAGGCATGCAACGAGGAACCCAATCGTACTCAAGGCAACGCCTTAAAATTCGCCCTGCTTACCGGAATGAGAATTGGTGAAATTACTAACTCTAAGTGGGACTGTCTTACCGTCGACGACGACGGCAATTGGAGCCTATTTCTTCCCCACACAAAATCGGGGTTATCAAGGACGGTTTTACTCAATAATTTAGCTAAGGAGGTAATAAATGACCAACGACGATTTCAGATACGTAAGAACCCCTATATCTTTGCCGGAGATGCACCCGGTAGACCTATCGCACATCCAAAGAAGGCATTCGCTCGAATCAAGAAAGCAGCAGGGATCTATGATGACTTCCGTATACATGACTTAAGGCACTCTTTCGCTTCAATTTTAATCAATAGTGGTAACGCTACGCTCTATGATGTTCAGCATCTACTTGGGCATCAGAGCCCTCAAACGTCGACTAGGTATGCTCATTTGGCTAGCTCTAGGTTAAGAGAGGTAAGTGCTAATGTTTCTGAGTTGGTGGGGGATGTGAGTAACGGGTAGTCTAAAAGCAGTGGGTATGTGGCCCGCTGTTTTTTTGGCATTAAGAGCATCAGGTTCATTATCACGCTTGCTTGTTAGAAATACTTTTACTTATATTGTCAATCAGATACCCTTATGACAGAAAGGTTCTCGGTGTCTGTTAGTGATGAAAATACTATATAAATATGTAGAAAATCCAAATTTTATTTTGAAGGATGGATACATCCGAGCTTCACAATTATGCGCGTTAAATGATCCTTTTGAAGGGAACTACTGTAAAGAAGGGCTAAGTAAGCTAGCCGAAGAAATTAAGTTTGGTTATGGGATTGATACAAATTTGTGTGAGTTTGTTGAAAATAACAAACACAAAATTGGTGTTGTTTGCCTTACCGAGTCTAAAGAGAACCTGTTAATGTGGTCACATTATGCCAAAGAACATAAAGGCTGTGTAATTGGATTTATTGTTAGCTCTAAACATGAAACAGAACCATTTCACTTATTTGATGACCTTTTTGAGCATGATAATTTTGATATAGTCCCATCACCATTCAATGGAGCATTTGAAGCAGTTAGTTACAGAAAGCAGCCAAGGTATCGCATAGATAGCTTTGACTGTGATTACTCGAACTTTCATGAAGAGCAAATTTTGTACGAGATTTTTCAAAGAAAAAGCGATGAATGGATATATGAAAAAGAACACAGAGCTATTCTAAGGCTGTCACAAGCGGATAAAGTCGTTCTTACAGAAGAAGCGCTACTAACCCACAGAGATCCTTCACACTTTCTAGAGATGGCAAACGATTTAAAATGCTACGAAAAAGTAAAAAATGAGCATCATTTCTTACTAGAAAAAATTTCAGATCGTTGTGAGCGAGGATCTATGGCAGATGCATTGGAGAATTTTTCAAAACATAGAGACGTACTATATTTGTTCAATATTGATAAATTGTCTATTAGATCAATAACATATGGGTACAACTCTTCACTTATCGATAGCGCTTGTGAGTTTAAAGAAATTTTTTCTACTAGATTTTTTGAACACTGGGAAACCTGTTTAAATAAGACTAATTATACTCTTGATTTTAAAGAAATTGATTTTATTTAAACTATACCCACCCCAACTAACTTAAAATCCTAAGTCGCTGGGTCGGTCTTTCTAGACTGGCCCTGTAATCTCTCTCTAACCCTTGCCCTACCTAACTTCTTCAGTAATTATTTTCCCTAGGTTTTGTTGACGGCGTCGTCGGTCCGGTCCTAGTCCGGTCTTTCGAGTCAATTCTAGGGTTGATAGGGTTGGGAAATTACCGAACGGATTCATTAGTTATTTCAGAACCAACCCCAGTAACCCTGTTAGCTCTTCCAACCCCGACATCCCTACCAACCCTGCTGACATTATCCCGCTAGATTCACATCCTATTCGACTAACCCAACTTCTCACCCTAACGCATACGAGATTCACCCTAGAACCACTCCTAGCGTTGAGATTACCGATTTCAGTATGAATACCAGTCCAGTGATTAGCATTCGTTTCTAGCTCTGAGGCTCACTGCTGCTGACTACTAACCTAAATCACTTAAGAGATATCAGACCAATTACCACTGAGGGTAATTGGTCATCATTGTTCAACAGTCATCTGGTTCTAATCTTCGGTGCTGAGTCTCCTGACTGATCTCAGCTAGAACTCCATTTAGGTCTCTCATTTATATCTATATAAATTACTGAACCTAATGGAACGGAATGTTGGTTATATTTTTGTTGGTTTAGTCGGGAAGTTTTTCTGGGGTTCTACTCTGGTGTTGAGTGGTATGTATCTAGCGAAGAATCGTGTCGTACAGATGAGAAAGATTACTGATGGTCGATATCAGCCTGAGATAGATTTACGGGTTCTGTGGTGATTAGGTGGAGTCTTTCTGTGGGGCTAATGGAATCGCGCTTACAGGAAGTAATCGAAGACCGGATATGGAAAGGACTAGAAAAGATAAAGGCCCATGAATTTCTTCATGAGCCTTATCGGAATTTGGTGGCCCCTCCCAGATTTGAACTGGGGACCGAACGATTATGAGTCGTGCGCTCTAACCACTGAGCTAAGGGGCCGTAGGGCATAGATTATAGGGGAAGCATTCAGTGGTGTCTAGACACTATAAGGGGCAATTCCGCTTACATCTTAGCCACTTAAATCACACAGATAAAAAAAAGGTGAGCCAACGCTCACCTTTTCTTATTTATGCTTAAAAGCTAACCACACTTGAGTGTGCGATTACTCGTCTAGGAAGCTACGCAGAGTTTCTGAGCGGCTTGGGTGACGAAGTTTACGCAGTGCTTTTGCTTCGATCTGACGGATACGTTCACGAGTTACGTCGAACTGTTTACCAACCTCTTCAAGAGTGTGGTCAGTGTTCATGTCGATACCGAAACGCATACGCAGTACTTTAGCTTCACGAGGTGTTAGGCCTGCAAGAACGTCTTTAGTTGCACCGCGTAGGCTGGTTGCCGTTGCAGAGTCTAGAGGTAGTTCTAGCGTTGTATCTTCGATGAAATCACCTAGGTGCGAATCTTCGTCGTCACCGATTGGTGTCTCCATTGAGATTGGCTCTTTAGCGATTTTCAGTACTTTACGGATCTTGTCTTCAGGCATTTGCATGCGTTCAGCCAGTTCTTCCGGAAGTGGTTCACGACCCATCTCTTGTAGCATTTGACGAGAGATACGGTTTAGTTTGTTGATCGTTTCGATCATGTGAACCGGAATACGGATAGTACGAGCTTGGTCGGCAATCGAACGAGTGATTGCTTGACGGATCCACCAAGTAGCGTAAGTAGAGAACTTGTAACCACGACGGTATTCAAACTTATCTACCGCTTTCATCAGACCGATGTTACCTTCTTGGATTAGATCCAGGAATTGTAGACCACGGTTTGTGTACTTCTTAGCAATCGAGATTACTAGACGTAAGTTCGCTTCAACCATCTCTTTCTTCGCACGACGAGCTTTCGCTTCACCGATAGACATGCGACGGCTGATATCTTTGATACTTTGAACAGTAAGAGACGTTTCACGTTCGATCATATCCAGTTTTTGGATAGAGCGACGGATGTCGTGCTCGTTACGTTTAATCTTTTCTGCGTATGGCTTGTCTGAAGCAAGAACTTCATCCAACCATGCTTCGCTAGATTCGTTGCCAGTAAATAGAGCAATGAAAGATTTCTTCGGCATTTTGCCGTACTCAACCGTTTGACGCATGATTAGGCGTTCTTGAGTACGTACACGATCCATAGAGTTACGCAGTTCGTTTACTAGGTAATCAAACTGTTTTGGTGTTAGACGGAACTCTTTGAATACGTCTTGCATCATTGTCGTTGCAAGCATTGCTTTCGGGCTTTCATGGCCGTACTCGTTGATCGCTAGTTGACGATTCTGGTAGCTAGTACGAAGTGCTGTGAACTTCTCAAGAGCAAGTTCAGGATCGATACCTGTATCTTCTTCTTCCTCTTCCTCGTCGTCTTCTGCGTCTTCTTTGTCTTCGTCTTCCAGATCAGTTTCAGCAAGTTCTGAACCTATGTGAGTCGCCGTTGGCGCAGCTGTGCCATCGTCGTCAGGGTCAACAAAGCCATTGATTAGGTCTGTTAAGCGAATCTCTTCTGCTTGTACGCGGTCAAACTGTTCCAAGATGTATGGAATAGTGCCTGGGTACTCAGCAACCGATAGTTGAACTGTATTGATACCATCTTCAATACGTTTCGCAATGTCGATTTCGCCTTCACGAGTCAGTAGTTCAACCGTACCCATTTCACGCATGTACATACGAACTGGGTCAGTAGTACGGCCAATCTCGCTTTCTACGCTTGAAAGCGCAGCAGCTGCAGCTTCGGCTGCATCTTCATCTATATTGGCATCGTCATCATTAAGTGCTAGATCATCAGCATCAGGTGCAGTTTCAACTACCTTGATACCCATGTCGTTGATCATTTGAATGATGTCTTCTACCTGTTCAGAATCCACGATTTCTGCAGGTAGGTGGTCGTTTACTTCGGCGTAGGTCAGATAGCCTTGTTCCTTGCCTTTAATAACAAGTAATTTTAGCTGTGACTGCGGATTTTGATCCATAGATGATATCCAACTTCAGGTCTGGTGAAGGACGTTGCATTCTCAAATGCAAACCAATTATGTTAACAAATTTATTAAATGCTGACTAATCAAACAGGGTTACGCTTTTAGATCTAGCATTAAAGCTAGTAGCTCCCTTTTTTCTTCGGCTGATAAACCGACGCTTCTTGCTTTGGCCTGCAGGTTTTCAATTTGTTTTTCAACGCACTGGGCAAGTATGTTGTCCAATGAGTCTAAAAATATGTCTTCTTGATTGTCTTCGTCGAGGGGGATTTCCCAGCTCGCGAGACGAGACAGAAGAGCCTCATGTTTATTGTGTCGCCAATGCTCTAATAATTGGCCTGTGTTGATATGGGGATGCTCGTGGCATTTATCAAGTACTTCGACGAATAAACTTAGTCCGGGCAACTGTAAGCCTTTGACACTTGATAAATCCGGTACCATATCAGCATAGCTCGGATTTTGGATAAGCAAAGCGATAACTTCACGCATTGGAGTGCGTTTCAGCTCTTTATGCGGTTGAGGTATCGGGTTCTGTGTATGAACACGCGCTCGCCTCAATTGGTTATCAAATCCAGTGCGCTCATCGAGCAATTTTTCGAGCAACTCTTGGAAGTAACTGTCAGGGATTTTGTTAATCAATGCGCTAGCGTGTGCGCGCAGTGCCGATTTCCCTTCGGTTGTTCCCAAGTTTAACTTGTGTATTTCAATCAGGTTATCGAACAAATAGGTCGAAAGCGGTGTCGCATTTTGAACAAGCTGTTCGAAAGCGGCTTTGCCGTGTTCTCTTATATAGCTGTCTGGGTCTTCACCGTCGGGCAAGAATAGAAACTTGAGTGTGTTACCGGTTTTCAGGTACTCAAGGGCATTTTCTAGTGCGCGCCACGCGGCTTCTTTACCTGCTCGGTCACCATCGTAACAACAAACCACTGTGCTGGTTTGGCGGAACAGCATTTGAACGTGGTCACCGGTTGTCGATGTGCCCAGTGATGCTACTGAGTAATCAACACCATATTGCGCTAATGCCACGACATCCATGTAACCTTCAACCACAAGTATTTGCGGCGGTTCACGGTAGGCTTGCAGCACTTCATAAAGGCCGTAAAGCTCTTTACCTTTATGGAAGATAGGCGTTTCTGGTGAGTTGAGATATTTTGGAGTACCGTCTTCTAATACACGACCACCAAAACCAATCACACGGCCACGACGATCGCGAATCGGGAACATTACGCGTCCACGGAATCGGTCGTATCGGTTACCTTTATCGTTCTCAATTAACATGCCGCCGGTCACGAGCATGTCTTGGGCTTCTTTCTGTTGGCCAAAGTTCTTACGAACCAAGTCCCACTCATCCGCCACATAACCAATGCCAAACTTCTGGACGATTTCGCCAGACAGGCCACGATTCTTTAGGTAATCAATCGCAGGTTTGTTGGCTGATATTTTCAGTTGAGAGCGGTAAAAATTACTGATACCGCCCATCAAATCGTAGAGGTTACGTTTTTGTTCGCTGTTGGCTCTTGGTGCTGTTGATATCTCGCCGCTGCGCTGTTCTCTAGGAACATCGAGGCCTAAGAAAGAGGCTAGCTCTTCAATAGCTTCAACAAAATCGAGACGTTCGAACTCCATAATGAAGTCGATAGCATTACCGTGTACGCCACAACCAAAGCAGTGATAAAACTGTTTTTCTTGGCTTACGCTAAAAGAAGGGGTCTTTTCGTTGTGGAATGGGCAACAAGCACCATAGTTTTTGCCTTTTTTCTTAAGTTTCACGCGTGCGTCCACAATGTCGACAATGTCGAGACGCGCTAGGAGATCATCGATGAAACTACGCGGGATGTGTCCTGCCATAAAACCTTAGAAAAATGCACTAACTGAGAGTGTGGATAATAATAGTTTGAATAGGTTACAGATACAAACAAGCCGTGCGTTCCGAAGGATTGCACGGCTTGTTGCAATTTGATTTGGGATTAAGCGAGTTTAGAACGAACTAAACCACTAACTTTACCCATATCTGCACGCCCTTGAATTTGTGGTTTCAAGATAGCCATTACTTTACCCATGTCTTGCATGCCCGCTGGTTGAGCTTCGGCGATTGCGCTATCAAGTAGTGCAATAACTTCTTCATCAGTTAGCGGTTGAGGCATAAAGCCTTCAAGTACCGTAATTTCTGCTTTTTCCACGTCAGCAAGATCTTGACGATTTGCCGATTCATATTGAGCAACAGAATCGCGACGTTGCTTAACCATTTTAACTAATACAGCAAGAATGTCGTCGTCGTTCAGAGTGATCCGTTCGTCAACTTCACGTTGCTTAATTGCTGAAAGAGCTAAGCGGATAGTGCCAAGGCGCGGTTTGTCCTTGGCTTTCATCGCTAATTTTTGCTCTTCTTTGAGTTGTTCAATAAGAGCCATAACTCAGTCCTTATGGATTAAGTTATTAGTACAGGCGAACGCGACGTGCGTTTTCGCGAGCTAGCTTCTTAGCGTGACGCTTTTGAGCTGCTGCTTTAGCGCGTTTGCGAACTGTAGTTGGCTTTTCGTAGTGCTCGCGACGGCGAACTTCAGAAAGGATACCTGCTTTTTCACAAGAGCGCTTGAAACGACGTAGTGCAACGTCGAACGGTTCGTTTTCACGTACTTTAACTATTGGCATATGCCTTTCACCTCAGGGGTTATTCATTATCGCTGGCCACTCAGTACCAAATCAGAGAAGTTACCCATCGAGCTAACTCTCTATTCGCGTTTGGCCATTAACCAGCTTGATCAAAAATGGTGCGGAATTTTAATCCGATCACAGTGGCTTTGTAAAGCACTTTGTCGATTATAGTCTGTACAATATTTGTTTGAAGAGCTTAGGCAGGGTAATATTGCGCTAATTTCCCATTTTAGACGAAAGCGTGCCGAGAAAATTATGCGCATTATTGGTATTGAAACCTCTTGTGATGAAACAGGAATCGCGATTTATGATGATGAGCAAGGGCTGCTTTCTCATCAATTATATAGCCAAGTAAAGCTGCACGCCGATTACGGTGGTGTGGTGCCTGAGCTAGCTTCGCGTGACCACGTGAAAAAAACAATTCCTCTTATTAAAGCGGCATTAGCTGAAGCGAACCTAACGTCGAAAGACATTGATGGTGTGGCTTACACGGCTGGTCCGGGTTTAGTGGGCGCTTTGCTTGTAGGTGCAACGATTGGTCGCAGTATTGCTTATGCGTGGGGCGTGCCTGCTGTGCCTGTCCACCATATGGAAGGTCACCTTCTTGCGCCAATGTTAGAAGACAATCCACCTCCATTCCCATTTGTGGCTCTGCTGGTTTCTGGCGGCCATACTATGATGGTAGAAGTGAAAGGTATTGGTGAATACCGAATCCTTGGTGAATCGATTGATGATGCAGCGGGTGAAGCGTTTGATAAAACCGCGAAACTGATGGGCTTAGATTACCCTGGTGGTCCACTGCTATCTCGCTTGGCGGAAAAAGGCACTCCGGGTCGTTTTAAGTTCCCGCGTCCAATGACCGATCGTCCAGGTCTAGATATGAGCTTTTCTGGTCTGAAGACGTTTGCAGCGAATACCATTCGTGATAACGATAATGATGACCAGACTCGTGCTGATATTGCTTACGCATTCCAAGAAGCTGTTTGTGCAACCTTAGTAATCAAGTGTAAGCGAGCCTTGGTTGAAACGGGCATGAAACGTATAGTGATTGCTGGCGGTGTAAGTGCCAACAAACAACTGCGTGTTGAGCTTGAAGCTCTTGCTAAGAAAGTCGGTGGTGAGGTGTACTACCCACGCACAGAATTCTGTACAGATAATGGTGCGATGATCGCTTATGCGGGCATGCAGCGCCTGAAGAATGGCGAAACGGCTGATTTGTCTGTTCATGCCACACCGCGTTGGCCTATTGACCAGCTAGAGCCAATTGCGTAATTGACTATAGTGTTTCGATAAACGGTCGCCTTGTGCGGCCGTTTTTATATCCTAGCTTACCGACCGTATGTCGATAAATAATTGCTGATAGAGATTAGGGAAGAAAATGAACAAGTTCACAGTAGACAATCAATCGATGGCGTACCTAGATGAAGGTCAAGGCCCTGTTGTTGTACTCGGCCACAGCTACCTTTGGGATAGTGCAATGTGGAAGCCGCAGATCGAAGCATTAAAAACTCAGTATCGCTGTATTGTTCCAGAGCTTTGGTCTCACGGTGAGTCTCAAGCTGCACCCGCTTCGATGCGTAACTTGAAAGATTACGCTCAGCACGTTTTGGCTCTGCTTGATCATTTAGAGATCGAAGAATTCTCAGTGGTTGGCTTATCGGTTGGCGGTATGTGGGGAACGGAGCTTGCCGAATTAGCACCTGCGCGAATTCAGTCATTGGTATTAATGGATACCTTTGTGGGTTTAGAGCCAGAAGTTGCGCACGCTAAATACTTCCACATGTTAGACACCATCACTCAAACTAAGATGGTTCCTCAACCAATTGTTGAAGCGGTTGTTCCACTGTTCTTTGCTAATGATGCTCAAACCAACACGCCAGCTTTAGTTGAAGGTTTTACTCAGCAGTTATCAGCTCTTGAGGGCGACAACGCTGAAGAAGTGGCACGAATTGGTCGAATGGTGTTTGGACGTCGCGATATGATTGAATCGGTAGAGAACTTTGCATTGCCAGTTTTGATTGCCGTTGGTCAAGAAGATAAGCCACGTCCAGCATTGGAATCTTACTTAATGCACGATTGCATTACAGGCAGTGAATTAGTGGTGATTCCTGGGGCGGGTCATATTAGTTCGCTAGAGCAGCCAGAGTTTGTTAACGCTATGCTGAAGACGTTTTTAGATAAACATCTGCTGTAAGCTCTAAAATACTGAGTATGATTGATCGACTCATACTTACGTCGCTTTAAACGTATCTCGGTTTTAAAATGGTTCGGCTTAGACATGACAGTTTAAGCCGATTTTTTTTGCCCGAGTTTTGGTTCGCTGCCATCGAGTAGGCGGCGGATATTCTGGTGGTGACGTAACACGATCAAACAGCACAGCATGGCTACTGGCAATGTGTATTGAGGTTTGACTAACCAAGCGTAGAAAGGGGCAAGTAGCACAGTAACCAGTGCCGCTAAAGAAGAGTAACGAAACAAAAACGCGACCACTAACCAAGTCGCCATGATCATTCCGGTTAGATCGAATCCTATTGGGGCGATAGCGCCAAGTGCGGTTGCCACGCCTTTACCACCTTTGAAGTGGAAGAAGATCGGATACATATGGCCAAGACACGCCGCAATTGCCACAACCCCAAGAATGATTGGGTCGATCTTGAGGTAGTAGCCAAGCCAGACAGGGATAGTGCCTTTCAGCATGTCACACAAAAGGACGGCAGCTGCTGCGCCTTTACCGCCAACACGCAGGACATTGGTTGCTCCTGGGTTGTTAGAACCTACTGTTCGAGGATCTGGGAGCCTCAAAACTCGGCATATCAAGACCGCACTAGAGATTGAACCTAGCAAATAGGCTGCAATGATCATGATTAGTGCCAATGGGGTCATGTCTTTCCTTAAACGGTTATAAGCCTAACGATGGGAAAATAATGCTCAATCCAAGAGTAATTGATATCATATCTCGAATTACGCAAATAATACGTTTTTTTCCCCTATATGGGTATCCGACCTCTAAAAGGACAAGTCATGGCACTGGATAAAGTTTTCATTGAACAGCTAGAAGTAATTACAACGATCGGTGTTTACGATTGGGAACAAGAGATTAAACAAAAACTTGTGCTTGATATTGAAATGGCTCATGACAACCGCCCAGCAGGTAAGAGTGATGATGTGGTTGATGCTTTGGACTACTCGACTGTGAGTACTGCCGTGCTTGAGCACATTGCGAATGGCCGATTTCTATTGGTTGAACGTGTCGCAGAAGAAGTCGCTGAATTGATCATGACTCAATTCTCTGTGCCGTGGATTAAAATCCGCTTAGCGAAACCTGGCGCAGTGCCACAAGCAAAAGCCGTTGGCGTGATCATCGAACGAGGTCAAGCATGACAGTAGCCTATGTTGGTGTTGGCACGAACATAGACCGCGATAAGCATGCAAGGGTGGCATGGACAGAGCTTCAATCGTTAGGGACTAACCTTAAATGCTCTAAAATCTATCACTGTGAGCCCGTGGGTTTTAATAGCCATCCGTTTTATAACTTTGTGATAGAGCTCGACACGTCACTCTCATTGACTGAATTTTCACAGCAGCTGCGTAAAATTGAGTTTAAATGGGGTCGCTCTCAAGATGCGCACAAACTACAAGATCGAAAACTCGATCTTGATATTGTGCTGTTTGGAGAGGAGGTTTCTGAGCGTGAACCAGAATTACCACGCAGTGATATCTACAAATATCCTTTTGTAACACAACCGCTTTATGATCTTTGCCCTGCGAGAGTGATCCCGCAAGACGGAAGAACCGTCAGTGAAATATGGCAGAAGATGCAGCAATTAGACTCGCTCTCTGTCGTAGATATAAAACTATAATTTTTAAGGTAAGTAATGAGTTATTTTGAAGCGTTTATATTGGCGTTGGTGCAAGGCTTTACAGAGTTTTTACCTATTTCCAGTTCTGCACACCTAATCCTTCCTTCTGCTGTTTTAGGCTGGGAAGATCAAGGTTTGGCCTTTGATGTCGCTGTCCACGTTGGTACTTTGGCAGCTGTTGTTATCTATTTTCGTAAAGAAGTGGTCTCTCTGTTGAGCGCATTCTTTGGTTCAGTGTTTAAAGGCGATCGCAGTAAAGAAGCGAAGTTAGCGTGGATGATCATTCTCGCGACGATTCCTGCGTGTATCTTTGGCTTGTTGATGAAAGATATTGTTGAGCTTTACTTACGCAGTGCGTGGGTGATCGCGACGACAACGATTATCTTTGGTCTATTGCTATGGTGGGTGGACAAGAACTCAAGCCTGCGCGACGACGAATACCAAGCGGGTTGGAAAAAGGCGCTGTTTATTGGTCTTGCTCAAGCAATGGCGATCATTCCGGGCACGTCTCGTTCTGGCGCAACCATTACCGCGGCGCTTTACCTTGGTTTCACTCGTGAAGCGGCAGCTCGATTCTCTTTCTTGATGTCTATCCCAATCATCACTCTGGCGGGTGGTTATTTAGGCCTTAAGTTGGTGACAAGCGGTGACCCAATCCATGTTGGCACTTTGCTAACGGGCGTGGCGGTGTCTTTCATCAGTGCTTACATCTGTATCCACTTCTTCTTGAAGCTTATCTCTCGTATGGGCATGACACCGTTCGTTATCTACCGCCTGATTCTAGGTTGTGGTCTGTTTGCTTTCTTGATGATGCAGTAACAGACACAGACACAGACACAGACACAGGCAACGGTCACAGGTAACGGTCTCGCTGTAAGAATTGAAACAAAAGGCCCGCTTAACTGCGGGCTTTTTATACGTTTTAGGTAGAGCGGCGACGATTAACTGCTAGCGAGTTCTGATAGGGCGTTTTCAATTGCGATGGCTCTGCGTTTCTCTTGTTCTTCTCGAATATCTTTACCTTTAAAGCCATCGGCAATAATCGCCTTAACTTCGACTTGCAGCGCCGCTTGGTAAGCCACTTCAAAACGCGCTTTTTGAGGATAAGGTTGATCTTCTAATCCTTTTCGGCCTGCGTGATCGGCTTGGCAGCAAAGCAGTATATCGTCGAGCCTATCTGGCTTACGCCAAACATCAAACTTGTTGAGAACCTTGAGAAAGGTGGTTGGTTTGAGCTCGCCTGCGCGGTGGATATTAGAATGTTGCTCGCACACTAACAACGCAAGGTCTCTGAACTCATTGGGCACTCTCACTCGCTCACACAGTTTCTTGATTATCTTAACACCTGTGTGGCAGTGCATTTTATGGCTTGGCCATTCAGCTTGTGGTGTGACGCCTTTACCTAAGTCATGCACTTGAGCTGCAAAGCGTACCGGTAGCGATGGGCTTAATAGTGCGGCTTGCTGAGCAACCATCAGAGTGTGAATACCCGTGTCGATTTCAGGGTGCCATTTTTCAGGTTGAGGGACGCCAAATAGAGCGTCAATCTCAGGTAATACGACTGCCAATGCACCACACTCTTTCAATACAGAGAGGAACACTTCAGGGTGCGGTGTACTAAGAGACTTATGCCACTCTTGCCAAACTCGCTCTGCAGTAAGGTGTGCCAGCTCACCAGATTGGACGATCTCACTCATCATATCCATGGTTTCAGGTGCAACCGTGAAGTTAAGATGGTGAAGCTTGGCGGCGAAGCGAGCCACACGCAGTACACGAAGAGGGTCTTCAACAAAAGCGTCTGAAACGTGTCTTAAGATACGATCCGAGAGATCTTTCTGGCCATGATAAGGATCGTGAAGTTGGCCTTTATCATCTTGAGCTATAGAGTTGATGGTCAGATCTCGACGCATCAGGTCTTCTTCCAAACTCACGTCTGGCGCGAAGTAACATTCGAAGCCTGTGTAACCAGAGCCTGATTTTCTCTCAGTGCGAGCCAGTGCGTGCTCTTCTTTGGTTTTTGGGTGCAAGAATACCGGGAAATCTTTTCCCACAGCAGTAAAGCCAAGGTTTTCCATCTCTTGAGGGGTACTCCCTACCACGACCCAATCTCTATCATAACTATCAATATTGAGCAGCTTATCGCGCACTGCTCCACCGACTAGATAGCGTTGTAGCCCGTTGTCTTTTGGTAGGCTATCGTAAATTTGCAACTTATCACCTCGAAATGTTTTATCACTGCTGGACTTTACTGCAAGCAATGGTACTTTCCATTAATCGTAATTATAGGGCAGCACATGTATAAGGAATATTTTGGCTTCGTTGAGATGCCATTTTCGATTGTACCAAATTCTCGCTACTTGTTTTTGAGTCAGCGCCATCAAGAAGCGATGCAGAACCTACAAGCCGGTTTAGGCGAGGGTGGGGGCTTTGCGATGCTTACTGGTGAGGTTGGTACAGGGAAAACAACGGTCGCTAAGGCGATGTTGTCTTCATTGGATAGTCATACTCAGGCTGGCCTTATACTTAACCCTACGTTTTCAAATACGGATTTACTAGAAGCTATCTGCGATGAGTTTGAGGTCGAGTACCCAGAACAAGCATCGTTGAAACAGCTCAGTCAGGCTATTCATTATTTTCTACTTGATAGCCATGCCGAAGGCATTCAAACCCTATTGGTGATCGATGAAGCCCAACACCTCGCTGCCGATGTGTTGGAGCAGTTACGCCTTCTAACAAACTTGGAAACCGACAATCGTAAGCTGTTAAAAGTACTGTTGGTCGGCCAGCCGGAATTACAACAGCACTTACAAACCACGCAGCTACGTCAGCTAGCACAGCGCATTACTGGTCGTTATCACTTACTGCCTCTTAATACCGAAGAAACGGGCAAGTACATCGCGTTTCGTTTGGAGACGGCGGGTGGCGAGCAGATGTTGTTTTCGAACCGTTCTATCAAGCTGATTGCTCAATATACGCATGGTATTCCAAGGCTCATTAACTTGGTGTGTGATAAAGCACTGCAGTTGGCTTTTCATGACGGTGAGCAGCTACCGAGCAATGAAACGGTTAACCGAGCGTGTCAGCAGGTTATGTCCTTTCAGGCCGATGTGTATCACGTCGAGAAAGCTCTAACTTCTCGTGTCGCGCCTAAGTTATTCCAATACGCAGGGATTGCGACGTTAAGCGTTGGTCTTGCAATAGCGACCTTTAACTTCGCTCCAAGCTATATCAATGCTTGGTTGCCTACGGATGCATCAAATGAAGCAAAGACGGAAGTGTTAGCACGTACTCAGCGTTCTTTGGTATCAGATGTTCCTAAGTTGGTTGCTGAGCCAAAACCTGCCAAGTTTGAATTGCCACAACACATTCAACAACATTTGATGCAGGGGACCAATCGTTCTCTCGCTATCAAAGACTTGTATACGCTGTGGGGATATCAATCTTCACTGCGTGATGGATTGTGCTTAAGTGAGCCACAAAGTGTTTTTGTGTGTGAGCAGCAGCAGGCCAATTTGGATACATTGTTAGAACTAGGTGTGCCTGTGGTACTTAATCTCGACATAGACCAAAAGCCAGTGTTTGCTGTGCTGTATGGCGTGTCTAAGGATTCTGTCGAGTTGCTGGTTAATGAAAAGCTGTTGGTGATGCCGAAGCAATCCTTAGAGCAAATCTGGCAAGGCGATTACGTCGCTATTTGGAAGCAGCCGCTGCGAGAGACCCTTAAAGAGGGCTATCAAGGTGAAGCGGTTGCTTTGCTTGATCTACTGCTTTCTGAAGTATTAGGAGAGGTTGTTTCCGGTAGTGATGTATTTGATTATGAGTTAAAAATGAAAATCGAAGCATTTCAAACGTGGCAAGGTATGTCTGTTGATGGCATTGCAGGTAAGCGCACCTTAGCAAGATTGCAGAGATTAGCTCAACTCGATTCGCCTAAGCTGATGTCACTAGAAGGGGGCGAAAGCTAATGTCACGTATTATGCACGAACTTAAACAGCCGTCTCACAAGCCATCTTCTATTAATCAGCACTCTCTTAGCAAACCAAGCTTCAAAGGCTACCAGAATCATCATGTTCCTAATTCTGCAAAAGGGATGAGCAACAAGCGAGGTTCATCGTTAGCGATGGGGCTACTCTTAATCTTGGTTCCTTCTTTGTTGGTGGGTGGCGTCTTGGCTTATCAATCGTATATCCAACAACAAGAAGCCGTGAACCAAGCTGCCAATGTCGCTCTGCCAGAATTTAAAACTGAATCAGACATTGAGCCTGAAATTGCGGATGCTGATATAGCAAGCATGGATGCCGTGTCTGAGGAAGAAGATGCCTTGTTCACCGTTCGCCCTGCACCGGCGAGCCAACCGTTGAAAGCATTGCCACGCCAAGAGATGTATGCACAGATTGATTCTGGCGCTAATCGTGCAAACACCGCTGGTGGCTCAGCAGTGATCTTCGCTAATGCTGATAACAACACTCAAATGACAGCCAGTTCTGAGTCGTCATCCGTTCAGCCAGGCGCGAGTGATGAAACGACTGCTCTGCAATCAAGCACTGATCAGCAATCAAATAGTGACTTACAATCGGACAGTGATCTGCTGCAAGGGCTAGACCTCAGTGAGTTGCCACCTGATTTGGCATTGAAGCTTGAATCCATTATGGGGGAGCGACAAAGCACTCCTGAGCCGATGGACTCTAGACCCGCAGGGCAAACAGGCTCTCAGGTTATTGAGTTGGAAACGCACACCAATAGCTTATCAGGAGTCCTTCCTAAGTTAGACCTACAAACTCATATGTACTCGAGCAGCGAGACCAAACGTTGGGTAAAAGTGAACGGCCAAGAAGTGGCGCAAGGAGATTGGATTGGACAAGACATTCAATTACTAGAGATTAAGCCACAATCAGTGATCATAGAGTTCAATCAGCAGAAGATAGAAATCCCAGCTCTGTACGAGTGGAAAGGCTAGCGAGCTCTAAAGGTATCTAGATAACAGACAAATAAAAAGGAGCACCTCGGTGCTCCTTTTTGATCTTCGATACTGAATTTACTGTACCTAATACAAGCGTTACGTCTACGCCCAACCGTTTGGTGATTTTCTGCGACGAGGCATGATGTGTGGCAGAACAAGGCCTAGAAGTAGACCAATACCCGCAACACCACCACCGTACATGAAGTACTTCAATAGTAGGTCGTCTTTTTGAGTGTCTAGCTTAGCGCGCAGTTCACGGTTCTCTGTTTGAGAACTCGTTAGCTGTTGGCTAATTTCACTGTAGTTCTGTTCTAGTTCA
This sequence comes from Vibrio sp. 10N.261.51.A3, assembly GCF_041471965.1. Taxonomy (NCBI): domain Bacteria; kingdom Pseudomonadati; phylum Pseudomonadota; class Gammaproteobacteria; order Vibrionales; family Vibrionaceae; genus Vibrio; species Vibrio sp. 10N.261.51.A3. The sequence continues at coordinate 63,332 of NZ_JBFRPK010000031.1, read as the reverse complement.
GCAATCTGCTTGTTACGAGAATCTAGAGAGCTTGCTAGGCCAGCTTTTTCGCTGTCAGCACTCTGACGAGCATTCGCTAGCTTGCCTTTAACTTCCGTCAGCTCTTTCTCTAGCTTAGGCATACGCAGTGCCATGCTTTCTTGAGTGCTTACAAACTTGCTTTCAACCCAACCTTTACGGCCACGGTTGTCTTGAATTTGGGTGTAACCCGTACTCTTGTTAGTTTGTAGGAATGTAATCTTTTCACCAGCATCAACACTACCGATGATACGGAATGTGTTGTTTGGGCCAGAATGCATATAAGTAAATAGTTTGTCAGCAATATAACGGTCTTGTGCAAAGGCAGCTGGAGCCGCAAGCATTGCGAACAAAACTAAGCTAATCAGTTTTTTCACAGTAAATCCCTTAACGATTCAAATTGGGTAGGCGTATGAGTCAGCCTCAATCAGCAAATAATATTTAGTTTCTTTATGCGGTGCAACAAAGAAGGGAGGCAAAGCCTCCCTTTCTGTGCGTTTGAGTCAATAATGACATGGCATTTACATATCGTTACTGAAGCTCACACTGTTCTGACGCTAGTATTCACTAACGCAGTCGCGATTACATAGTAAACGCAGCTTGAATTCCGTAGAAGAACACAACAGCAAGTAGAGCACCTGCAGGTAGTGTCACAATCCAAGAAGCCACGATATTACGTACAACGCCTAAGTTTAGTGCTGCGATACCACGAGCAAAACCAACACCTAAAACAGCACCAACGAGTGTTTGTGTAGTAGAGATTGGAAGGCCAGTACCTGAAGCTAGTACAACCGTACATGCAGTTGCAAGTTGTGCAGCAAAGCCACGGCTTGGTGTTAGTTCTGTAATACCAGTACCAACGGTTGCCATTACTTTATGACCCATTGTTGCAAGACCAACAACGATACCGAATCCACCTAGAGGAAGAATCCACCATGCGATAGTACTCTTACCTGTGATTTCACCCATGTGCTCAACGGTTGATACAACAGCAGACAGTGGACCAATCGCGTTCGCAACGTCGTTTGAACCGTGTGCAAATGCCATCGCACAAGCTGTGATAACCATGAGTACAGAGAAGATGCCTTCAACACCTGCAAAGCCGTGGTCTTCTTCGCGGTTAGCGAATTTCTTCTGGATGTATAGGTAACCGCCGATCATTACAAGCGCAGAAACGCCAGCAGCCCAAACCCATGCTTCAGTGTTGCTTAGGTGAAGACCAACGTGCTTAAGGCCTTTCTTGATGGTTACAAGTGCAATTACCATTGTTGTAATGAACATGTATACCGGTACAAAGCGTTTCGCGTTAAATAGCGGGTTCTCTGTATCAAAAATCAGTCGTTGAGCACTTACAAATATGACGTAAGCGAAGAAACCGGAAATAACCGGTGTGATAATCCAACTGCCCACAATGCCTTGAACGCTGTTCCAGTCTACCGCTTCAGTACCTACAGACACACAAGCGAAGCCGATGATTGCACCGATGATTGAGTGAGTCGTAGAAACCGGCCAGCCCATGTAAGAAGCGAGAAGTAGCCATGTACCCGCAGCAAGAAGTGCTGACATCATGCCGTACACAAGTACATCTGGTTGATGAGCGAATAGAGACGTTTCGATAACACCTTTACGGATCGTGTCTGTTACTTCGCCGCCCGCAAGGTAAGCACCTGCGAATTCAAAGATCATTGCGATAATGATCGCTTGTTTAACGGTTAAAGCTTTAGAGCCTACAGAGGTGCCCATTGCGTTCGCAACGTCATTTGCACCAATACCAATAGCCATCAAGAAACCGAAAGCTGCTGCAACAATAATCAGGACAGTGCCGTAGTTAGCAAGGATATCCATCGTAATACCTAGTTGTTTGATAACAAGCGGAACAAATTTAGACGCAAAAAACCGCTCAGCGAGAGGAATACTCAGCGCATAAGTGGTTTGTTCAAAAAATGCTCTTCGTTATATGGTTAACGTATGATTTAAGATCGAGAAAGCATTACTTCAAGACGAGCGCCTACACGCTGTGCTTGATCTGCAATACCACCAACCCATTCAAGAATTTTGTATAAGAACATGATATCAACTGGATTCAGATCGCCTTCAATTGCCATTAGTTGTTGGCGTAGTTCGATCTGCATCGCATCCGTGTCATCTTCAATTACATCTAATTGATGAATCATTTCGGCAACGAGTGTTACTTCACGGCCTTTAAAGCCAGTCTCAAGTAATTCGTCTAATTCATTGATTACGTTTTGTGCTTGGTTCGCTGCATCTAGACAACGTTTAACGTAAGCGATGAAGTTTTCTTGCATAGGAGCAGGAATGACAAGTTGACGACCATATACACGGCCAGCAATGTCTTTCGCTAGGTTTGCGAGTTTGTCTTGTTGCGTTAATAGCTCCAACATATCGGTGCGATCAACTGGCATAAACAAACCACGAGGAAGTTTAAGGCGAATTTCACGTTTTAGTACGTCAGCTTCTTTCTCAAGGTGAGAAATTTGAGCTCGAATTTCTGATGCTTTTTCCCAGTCACCTTTTGAAGAAACTTCAAAGAAATTAACTAGGTGAGAACAACATTCGTTCACGCATACTACGTGACGCTGCAAAGGTTTAATTGGGGACTTTGCAAATAACCCCATAATTGTATTTACTGGCATGGTCATCCAACCTAATAAATAATAACCTTAAAACAACATACACCATATTCATGGTGAAATGTTAAGCGATGGCTACAAAGTCGCGCATGTTAACCTAATCAATCTCTCATTAAAACTGTTTTAGATCATCATAAGGGCGATATTTCTGACTTGCCGACTTTTCAAATTGGCAATATCCTGTCCCTATCTTCACAGAAAGGTATAACTATGGAAACCGAGATAGAACTGAAGTTTTTTGTTTCTCCTGAATTTTCAGAGACTTTACGCAATAAAATTGCTGAAACTAAAGTACTTCAGCACAGTTGTCGTGAGCTAGGTAACATCTACTTTGACACCGCTGACAACTGGCTACGTAAGCACGATACAGGCTTACGCATTCGACGCTTTGATGACGTATTTGTACAAACCGTAAAGACTGCTGGTCGTGTGGTTGCTGGCCTGCATCAAAGGCCTGAATACAATGCAGAACACGACAGCAACGAACCTAAGCTAGCCCTGCACCCAGAGGATATCTGGCCAGCGGGTAAAGACATCGAAACGTTGCAAGCTGAGCTGACTCCTCTGTTCTCTACCAACTTCACGCGTGAGCAGTGGTTGATTGGTATGCCTGATGGTAGCCAAGTCGAGGTCGCATTTGATCAAGGCTTCGTTGAATCAGGCGATCTACAAGAACCGATTTGCGAAGTTGAATTGGAACTTAAATCCGGTCAAACGGATGCGCTATTTACATTGTCTCGCCAATTCTGCGAACAAGGTGGCATGCGTTTGGGTAACCTAAGCAAAGCAGCTAAGGGTTACCGTCTTGCTCAAGGTTATCAAGGAGATGAAGTCACTCCTTTGACCTTAGTTGATACTGACAAAAGTGATACCGTTGAATCGTGTTTCATTCAATCTTTAGAGCATGCTCTCGCTCATTGGCACTATCACGAGCAGATTTTCACTGAGCGCCAATCGATTGAAGCGCTACACGAGATCAGTCACTCGCTGAGTTTTATCCGCCAGACTTTCACCATTTATGGTGGCATTGTCCCTAGACGTGCGAGTGCTATTTTACGTCAAGAGTTGAAGTGGCTTGAGCAAGAGCTCGACTGGCTGAAAAGCTATGATCACTTCGAAGACTTGCTGGAAGATAAAGGACACGTGCTGCGTAAACTCGATGCGCGTAAGTTCTTAGTCGCTGAGCTTAAAGAGATGCAAGAGCAACTGCCAGATCGTGAAGATCTGCTTACCTTGCTGAGCTCTGCTCGTTACACCGGTTTATTGTTGGATCTGAGCCGTTGGATCTTGTCTCGTGGCTGGCAGCCTTTCTTAGATGAGAAAGCGCGTGAGCAAATGGGTCGTGGTATCGAATGGTTTTCCGTGCAGCAACTCGATCGCACATGGGCAGACTTGATGGAAGCTTTCCCGCCAGAGCGAGTGATGACCAGCCAAGCGTATATTGAGCAGCAATACCGTTTGATGCGTAATCTGTATTCTGGTGTTGGTTTCGCGAGTTTATATGATGACGCTGAACGAAACAGCTTCCGATTGCCATGGGCCGATATGGTGCAAGGCATTGATGATTTGCTGGCACTTAAAACACTGGAGCCTTTGACTGAAAAGTTGGAAGGTGATGAGAAGGTTCAGCTAGAGCGTTGGTTGGCTCGTCAAGAAGTGTCCATTCTGCATGCGATGGAACAGACGCGCCAAATCAGTGTTGAGGTTGAGCCATACTGGCAAGACTAAACTCAACAACCGTATCAATATAAGTATGAATTTGAAAATAGGGCTACGGCCCTATTTTTTTGTTTGTTGCTCAAGTTTTTCGAGTCGCTCTAAGATCTTTTGTTGCTGCTCGATGATCTTCTCAAGGTGTTTCTCTTTGTTTTCCGCTCGTTGATTCTCATGATGAGTTGGGGAGGTGATCAAAGAAGTGATCAAGCCTGAAATCATACCAAACACACCGACACCGCAAATGATCACCATAGACGCGACTAATTTTCCTGAGCTCGTGACTGGATAATGATCGCCATATCCCACCGTACTGATAGTAACGAAAGCCCACCATAAAGCATCTTGGCCAGTGGTGATGTTGGCAGTTGGATCTTTGTGTTCTAACAGCAGTATTGTTCCCGCTCCTATGGTCAGGAGAATGACCAGTAACAATATAATTGAGGCGAGGGTGGTTTCTTTACGATTGCGGAATAGCTCTCTGAAAACACGTTTCCCCGAGCGAAGCACAAGAATCACACGCAGGATCTGAAAAATGCGAGCGAAACGAAGTGGTTCGATCATTGGGATGCTTGCTAAGAAATCGATCCAGTGTACTTTTAGAAATTCTTTTTTGTTTTGTGATCTGAATAGATCAATTGTGAGCTGAAAAAGAAAAACACTACAGATTATAAAATCGAGGCCGATAAGGACTTGTTTCGATTCTTTATCGATCGGTACGAACAATAAGCCTGAGATCACAAATAACGCTAAGAAAGAGAGAATCAGTGACAATAAGCTCATCGGCTTGGTGGCGTCTTTGGTATTATTCAACATTCATACGAGGCTCAAAATAAATCGCGAACTTTGACTGACATAGCCACCTCGCGGATATAGAAGCCATCAATATATAAGAATTAATGGAGAACTGACAATGACTAAACTGTCATTCAAGCCGTGGGAAAGGGTAATCTCTGACGTTCGTCTCGTTCCAAAAATGGTCATGTTGATGATATTCAGCACTATCTTGATCATTTCGAAGCAGCTATGGGACGCAAGTACGTTTTACGATTCATTGCTTGCTGTAACCAACAATGCGCAAGTCGCACAACAGCATTACGAGACTTACCTAGTTCAAGTGGCTTGGCAAACAGCCTTGATGATCATTGTGTTTGTGGTTCTTCTGTTAGCAGCGGCTCGCGTTATGCTGCGCCAGACTCAATACCTTAATGACGCCATTAAGACCATGGCAGACAAGAACTTATCAGTGCCGATTCAAATGGACTGTAAAGATGAATACGGCGATGTGGCACGCGAACTTGAAAAAACTCGCGTTCAACTGAACGACATGATCAAAACTCAGGTGGCCTCTTCTGATGAGCTGTTTGCTCTGACGGAAGTGATGACCATCAGCATGTCTGAAACCAAAGATTCAGCTCAAGAAGAGTTCAACGAGATCGATCAACTGGCAACAGCAATGAGTGAGATGACGTCGACGGTGCAAACTGTCGCTGAGCATGCACAAAGCGCTTCGTCATTGACTGAACAGGCATCAGGCCAAGCTCTTACTGGTCAGAAGTTCGTTCAAGGATCAGTGTCTAAGATGAGTGAGCTATCTTCAGATATCGCAGCATCTGCAGCAGCGGTAAACCAAGTAGAAGAACGCGTTGACTCAATTGGCAGTGTGGTTGGTACTATCCAAGGCATTTCAGAACAGACAAACCTACTAGCATTGAACGCTGCAATTGAAGCGGCACGTGCCGGTGAAGCGGGTCGTGGTTTTGCGGTTGTTGCTGATGAGGTTCGTAACCTTGCACAGCGCACTCAGCAAGCGACGGTAGAGATTCAAGACATGATCAGTCATCTACAAAGCAGCGCTAACTCCGCGGTAGAACTGATGGAGAAGAGTGTTGTTGAAGCGGCTGAAGGTGTTGATCTGGTGACTAACGCGGGAAGTGAGCTTGACGGCATTGTAAGCCAAGTCAATCAAATCAATGATATGAACTTCCAGATCGCGACCGCTGCAGGCCAACAGAGCAGTGTTGCTGAAGAGATGAGCGTCAACCTGACCAATGTACGCGAGCTTGTTGAAGCTTCAGTTGTGGTGGTTGGTGAACTGCTCGAGACCTCTCAGCTTATGGAAAGTAACGCGCAAGAACTCGACGGTAAGATTAAGCAATTTAAGGTTTAGTCCTCAGCACCCAATCTTCATCCGTCAAAGGCTAATTCCCAGAGACTGTTTCTCGGTTGTAAGCTCAACCAGATAAGTTAATCGATAAAACGCCCACATTGCTAATGTGGGCGTTTTTTATTGGCGTAACTTTGGTATAACTTATCTTTAGTTATGAAAACTCGTTATTGAAGAACTGAATCGATAAACCGATTGTTCGGCGCGCAGCTTATACAAGGAAGAAACATGCCATTGCCTTCTCAACTCATCACTCACTCCCAGTCTGCTTTTGAGCAATTATTAGAGCATCAAAGTGAAGCCATCAATACTTGGTCTGAGCCACTGACTGAAGATCTTAAACGTGTACTCGGTTTAAGCTGTTTTATTGGTGATTGCCTGCAGCGTGATACGGTTTTATGTGGTGACTTACCTAATATGTTGGCATGCGAAGAACGCGCTGAAGGATACCGAGAACGCTTGGCTGAATTACTTTCTAGTTGCACCGATGAAATGAGCGGTCAGCGCGTGCTGCGTCAATTCCGAAATCGAGAAATGACCTACATTGCTTGGCGTGATTTTATGGGTTCGTGGGAGCTAGAGCAGAGCCTAAATCATCTATCGATGTTGGCTGAGGCGATGATCTTCGAAACCTACCAATGGCAGTACGATATTTGTTGTAAAGAGTGGGGCACACCTTGTAATGAACAAGGCGAAGCACAGCCGATGTTGATCATTGGTATGGGCAAGCTAGGGGGCGGTGAGCTTAACTTCTCTTCCGATATCGATCTGATCTTCACCTACCCAGAGAATGGTGAAACCCAAGGTGCAAGACGCAGCATTGCCAATGCGCAGTTCTTTACACGTCTCGGGCAACGTATTATTAAGGCGCTTGATCAGCAAACCTTCGATGGATTCTGTTATCGAGTAGACATGCGCCTGCGTCCATTCGGTGAGAGTGGTCCACTGGTCATGAGTTACGCTGCGCTAGAAGATTACTATCAAGAACAAGGTCGCGATTGGGAACGCTACGCTATGGTCAAAGCGCGTGTGATGGGCAGTGAGATGTACCCTGAGTATCAAGAGCTTCGCCAAATGCTACGCCCGTTTGTGTTCCGCCGTTATATTGATTTTAGTGCGATTCAATCTCTGCGCCGAATGAAGTCTATGATCAGCAGCGAAGTGCGTCGTCGTGGTCTCTCGAACAACATCAAGCTTGGCTCTGGTGGTATTCGTGAAGTTGAGTTTATCGCACAAGTCTTCCAATTGATTCGTGGTGGACGCGAGCCTAGCTTACGCGGTCGAGGGTTACTCGAAACCTTAAGTGCGATTGAATCCCTTCATCTGCTAGAGTCTGAAGAGGTGGGGCACCTACGTGAAGCTTATCTGTTTTTGCGTCGCCTTGAGAACCTGTTACAAGCCATGGCTGATAAGCAAACTCAAACCTTACCTGACGGTGAATTCGAACAACTGCAGCTTGCGGTTGCCATGCAATTTTCCGATTGGGATAGCTTGATTGTGGCAACTCGCGCCCATATGGCGAATGTACATACCGTGTTCGAAGACCTAATTGGCGTTGATGAAGATGACGCTAATCCGATCGCGAGCCACTTTAGCGAGTTGTGGGATATGGCCCATAAACCCGATGTAATTGAGCACGTGTTGGAACACGACATTGCGGTCGCGAGCCCGCCTGATGCGGCGAAAACGATCATTCAGTTTAAAGCCGATTTGGCTAAAAAGACTCTTGGCCCTCGTGGGCGGGAAGTCCTCAATCGACTGATGCCGAAAGTGTTTCAAGCGCTGTACACCGCTAAGGATGCCGAGTTTGGTTTGTCGCGAGTACTGCATCTGCTGCATAAAATCGTTACGCGTACCACTTACCTTGAACTACTAGATGAACACCCTGCCGCGTTGACTCAGCTAGTTCGCCTGTGTACGGCAAGCCCGATGATTTCGGAGCAGTTGGGTCGTTATCCAATTCTGTTAGATGAACTTATCGACCCTCAGCAACTCTACAATCCCGTGCATTTAGAGTCTTACAAGACCGAGTTGCGTGATTATCTAGCCCGTATCCCTGAAGATGATATGGAGCAACAGATGGAAGGTCTGCGTCAGTTTAAGCAGACCTGTATATTGAGAATTGCAGCCGCGGATATTGCGGGTGCTCTACCTGTCATGAAGGTCAGTGATCACCTGACCTACTTAGCAGAAGCCATTGTGGAGGCGGGGGTCAATCAAGCTTGGTTACAAGTATCCGCCAAGTTTGGTGAACCGACCCATGTTAAAGATCGCGAAGGTCGCGGTTTTGCTGTCGTTGGTTATGGCAAAGTCGGTGGTTGGGAGCTTGGTTATAACTCCGATCTTGATATCGTGTTCATGCACGACTGCCCGGTACACATCTATACTGATGGAAAGAAAGAGATCGATGGACGCCAATTCTACTTAAGATTAGCGCAGCGTATTATTCATATTTTCTCGACCAGAACTGCTTCTGGCATTTTGTACGAAGTCGATACTCGCCTACGCCCTTCTGGTGCATCTGGTCTATTGGTGAGTCCAACCGATGCCTTTGACGAGTATCAGCACAATGACGCGTGGACATGGGAGCACCAGGCCCTCACTCGTGCTCGTATGATTTACGGTGATGACTTATTGGTATCTGCGTTTAACAAAACTAGGCATGAGGTTTTGTGCTTGCCACGAGATGAGGCAACACTCAAAAAGTCAGTTGTGGATATGCGTGAAAAAATGCGTGGCCATTTAGGCGGTAAAAAAGCCGATCGATTCATGCTTAAACAAGATGCGGGCGGTATTACTGATATTGAGTTCTTGGCGCAATACTTAGTGCTGAGATACAGCAACGAGAAACCTAAGCTTACTCGTTGGTGTGACAATGTGAGAATCTTTGAAAGCTTGTTGTCGCAAGGGATAATGGACGAGCAACAAGGTATGGCATTGACCAATGCGTACACCACATTAAGGGATGAAATCCACCACCGTAATCTACTTAACCTTGATGCGGATGTGGCGATTGAAAAGTTCGAAATGGAAAGAGAACATGTTGTTCAGGCATGGAAGCAGTGGATGGAAGCATAATTCAGTCATAGCGTAGCGAGTGCTATGTTTATCTTGATAGGCTTTTACTCATTTATCTGTAGTTTAGCCACTGTAATCAGTGTGCTAGACTCTAGCCAGATTCGATTTTTGGAGCTCAACAATGAAACCAATTCTACCTGACTACAGCCAATCAGGTGTTCTTATTGTCGGTGACGTAATGCTTGACCGTTACTGGTATGGCCCAACTGGCCGTATTTCACCAGAAGCACCAGTCCCCGTTGTGAAAGTAGAAAATAACGAAGAGCGTCCTGGTGGTGCTGCCAACGTAGCAATGAACATTGCCTCTCTTGGTGGGCATGCTCATGTTGTTGGTTTGACTGGTAAAGATGAGCCTGCTGAGGTGTTGAAAAGCACTTTAGGTGCTCTGAAGGTTAAGTGTGATTTCGTTGAGTTAGAAGACTATCCAACCATCACCAAACTACGAGTGATGAGCCGTGGTCAGCAGTTGATTCGCTTGGATTTTGAAGACAAATTCGAAAACACCAACCCAGAGCTTATTCTGTCTCGCATGGAGCAAGCCCTACCAAATGTACGTTCGGTTATCTTGTCAGATTACGCGAAAGGTGCATTAGAGCATGTACAGAGCTTCATTCAAAAAGCACGCGCAGCCAATGTTCCTGTATTCATCGATCCCAAAGGCGCGGATTTAGAGCGCTACCGTGGTGCGACATTACTTACACCAAACATGGCAGAGTTTGAGCTGGTTGCAGGTAAAGTGAAATCAGAAGAAGATCTTATCGAGAAGGGTATTGCCTTGATCGAGAAGTATGACTTTGAAGCTCTATTGGTGACTCGCAGTGAAAATGGTATGACTTTATTACGTAAAGGTCAGGCACCATTCCACTTGCCAACCCAAGCGAAAGAAGTGTACGACGTAACTGGTGCTGGTGATACGGTTATCTCAGTACTGGCTGCGTCTGTTGCAGCTGGTAAGCCATTGGATGAGGCGTGTGCATTAGCGAACGCTGCAGCTGGTGTCGTTGTTGGTAAGCTAGGTACGTCAACGTTATCCACGATAGAGCTAGCTGAAGCGATTCACGGTAGTCAAGACACAGACTACGGTGTTATCTCTGAAGCGGCACTGGTTGAAGCGGTGAAGCGTGCTCGTGCGAAAGGCGAGAAGGTGGTGATGACCAATGGCTGCTTTGATATTTTGCATGCTGGTCATGTTTCTTACATGAATCACGCGGCTGAGCTGGGTGATCGTTTGATCGTTGCGGTGAATACTGACGAATCAGTGAAACGCTTGAAAGGTCCAGGTCGCCCTGTGAACCCAACTGATCGTCGTATGGCGGTATTGGCTGGCTTAGGTGCAGTTGATTGGGTTGTCCCATTCTCTGAAGATACACCTCAACGTTTAATCTCTGAGGTATTGCCAAGTATTCTTGTGAAAGGTGGTGATTACAAACCTGAAGATATCGCTGGTGGTGCGGAAGTGATTGCTGCTGGTGGTGAAGTTAAAGTACTTAACTTTGAAGATGGTTGCTCTACGACTGAAATCATTAAAGCGATTAAAGGTGGTCGAGGCTAACTCTTAGCCTTCCCGTTTTCTAGTCTCAAGGCTTAACTTTGAGCTAGGTTGAGAATTAGCTTTCAATAGATAATAAAAATGCCGCTCAATGAGCGGCATTTTTGTAGGGGTAACTTAAGTAATTAATAATTACTTACTTGCTACTTTTAGACCTGCGTTTACATCAACAATGTCTTGTTCGCTTAGCGTACCAACCGCTTGACGAAGCTGAAGTACACTTAGGATGTAGTTGTAACGAGCATCTGAAAGGTTTTTGTTCGCATCGTATAGACGACGAGTCGAATCTAGTACGTCAACGATAGTACGAGTACCAACATCAAAACCAGCTTCTGTTGCTTCTAAAGCAGACTGAGCAGAAACTACAGACTGTTCGTAAGCGCGTAGAGCACCGATCGAAGCACTGATGTTGTTGTTGAATGCACGTACGTCTTTTACAACGCTACGGTAAGTCGCTTCTAGATCTTCACTTGCTGCAACGTAGTTGTATTCAGCCTGTTTAGTCAAAGAAGTTGTGCTACCACCCGTGTATAGAGGTACAACTAAGTTCAAACCGATGTTTAGGTTATCAGAGTCGTAATCATTTGTGCTGTTAGAACTGTCGGTTTGTTCTGCAAGACCGTAGCTACCATCTAACGTTAAGCTTGGTAGGTGACCAGAGCTCGCTAGAGATATGTTATCTTTTGCTACGTCTTGAGAGATACGTGCAGCCAATAAGCTAAGGTTCTTTTGTTCTGCTTGTTCAACAAGTGCAACAGCAGACTCAGAAGATTTGCTTGCTGAGAAACGATCAGTATCTAGGATGCTTAGGTTAGAGTGTTCCTGACCTGTAATCTCACGTAGACCTTCGTAGCTATTTGTTAGGTCGTTCTCTGCAAGAACTTCATCAGCCAAAACGCCATCGTACTGAGCTTGTGCATCGTGTACATCGGTGATTGCTGAAAGACCCACTTCAAAACGTTGCTTAGTTTGTTCTAGTTGACGAGCAACCGCTGCTTTTTCTGCACGAACAAACTCTAGGTTATCTTGAGCTCTAAGTACTTCGAAGTATGCTGTTGCAACACGAAGGATCAAAGCTTGTTGTTCTGCCGCGTAAGCTGAATCAGATTGACGAGCAGTTTTCTCTGCCGTGTCTAGAGTGATCCAAGAAGAACGCTGGTAAAGCTCTTGACTGAAACCAATTCCAACACCCCATTGGTTGTTGTCATTACTTGCGTCTTTATAGTCACCACGATTAATGTCGTAGTTCGCAGTCAAATTGATTTGCGGTAACAAAGAGCTACGGCTTGACGTTACTGCTTCAAAAGCGGCATCGCGCTGCGCTGCTGAACGAAGAAGTTGTGGATCGTTCTGTTTTGCTTGGTCGTAAACTTCAGCTAGCGTATCAGCAAAAGCTGACGAACTCAGGCTGCCAATTGCTGCACTGATAAATAGTGGAAGCAGTTTTTTCATTTTCCTATTCCTGCCTTTTATGGAATTTTCTTTAGAAGAGTTTAACCCAGTTTGGTGGTAATTTACTCGAAACTTTGCACTTTTTTACAGTTAACTGTCCACTTGTGCAATATTTTTTTTTAAAACTTAACTTTAATTATAAATTTTATATAAAAAGTTGAACCTTATCCTTGGTAGTTAACTCGGACAATGAGTAAACTATAAAGATCACTTAGTGAGGTACCAAATGCAACAGTATGACAATCAACGACATGAGTTTACTCCGCAAGATGTGGAAATAGTCTCAAAAGAGACGCTGTTTCGTGGTTTTTTCAAAATGGTTAAGTACACATTTAAACATAGACTGTTTGAGGGCGGCTGGAGCCAACCAATAGAGCGAGAGATGTTTGAGCGTGGACATGCTGCCGCTTTGCTACCTTATGATCCTGTGCGTGACGAAGTTGTGATCGTCGAACAGATCCGTGTTGGTGCCCTAGAGCATGAGAACCCATGGCAATACGAAATTGTTGCTGGGATCATTGATACCGATGAATCACCACAAGATGTCGCTCGTCGTGAGGCAATGGAAGAAGCCGGAGTCGAAGTCGGATCTGTATTGCCTATTACTTCGTATTATCCTTCATCTGGTGGTTGCTCTGAAAAGCTCGACGTCTTTGTTGGCTGTGTTGATGCAACGACAGCCAAAGGGGTACACGGGTTGGACTACGAAGGTGAAGACATTCGTGTACAAGTGATGAGTCGCGAAGCTGCTTATCAGTTGGTAAAAGATGGTGTATTTGAAAATGGAGCCACGATCATTGCGCTACAGTGGCTACAATTGAACTACCAAGAATTACAGTCAGAGTGGATAGATTAACGTCATGCCAAATATCGCGGTCAAAAAACCGTATCATGTTGATCTTGCTGAATTGATGCGAGTTTACGAGACTAACTATGCCAAACTGAACGCTTTGTTACCGGTTGGGCATGAGGTTGGTGACGTTCGCTGTTACCAAGCCGTTAATATGGTGTATCAATTGACAGTGAATGAGGTCACAAAATACACCACATTAATAGATATATGTCAGAGTGATGCGATGCCAGTGTTTCCTTTGCCAAAAATGTCTGTCAGGCTATATCACGACGCTCGAGTTGCAGAAGTGTGCGCTAGCGGGGATTTTTCGCGAGTCAAAGCGAAATATGACTACCCCAACACTAAGCTTCTGCAAAAGGACGAGAAATTTCAATTGAATAAATTTCTTGGGGAATGGTTAACGTTTTGTTTAAAAACGGGTATCAGCCGAACCCCAATTGCCTTTTAATTGAGCCTATTTATCAACACTTTTAAAGTCTAAACAGTAACGTATCTGGATTTGTTATTTTGGAATTATCACACACTTCAAAATTTGATGAGAGCACTATTAAGCTTGTGCAGCTAACGGACACGCATTTATTTGCGCCGAGCAATGGCAGCTTATTAAGCATCAACACTCAAGATAGCTTTCGTGCTGTAGTCGATGGCATTGTTAGTCAGGGCTTTGACTATCAAGCGATTTTAGCAACCGGTGATATATCTCAAGATCACAGTGCTGAGTCGTACCAGAAATTTGAGTCAGGGATTCAGCCTTTGGAAAAGCCATGCTATTGGCTGCCAGGGAACCATGACTTTAAGCCTAATATGGGCAGTGTTTTACCATCACCACAAATACAGTGTGTTGAGCATGTCTTGCTAGGCGATAACTGGCAGATGGTGATGCTAGACTCGCAGGTGGTTGGTGTGCCTCATGGTCGCCTCAGCGATCAACAGCTTGACCTATTAGAACAGAAGCTGACGGAGTTCCCTGAACGTAATACCTTGGTTCTATTGCACCACCATCCATTGTTGGTTGGCAGCGCATGGTTAGATCAACATAACCTAAAAGACGCCGATCAATTTTGGGATGTGGTTCAACAGCACACCAATGTTAAAGCCGTACTGTGTGGTCACGTTCATCAAGACATGAACCGAGATCATCATGGTGTACAAGTCATGGCAACACCGTCGACTTGTGTGCAATTCAAACCTAACTCAGATGACTTCGCGGTTGATACTTTGTCTCCGGGCTGGAGAGAGATTGAATTACATCAAGACGGTACCGTTAGCACGCAAGTTCGTCGTCTGCCTCATGGGCAGTTCTTGCCTGATTTTAAGGCTGCTGGTTACTAATGAAGGCGGTTATTGATGCCAGGCTCTAATCAACAAGCTAATAAGCCATCGCTGCTTCTCTATATTCACGGATTTAACAGCTCATCACGTTCTCATAAAGCGAATGTGATGGCAGATTACTGTGCGGAGCATCGCGCTGATATTAAAGTCGTAACCCCTCAACTGCCGAGTTTCCCTCAACAAGCGGCACTTCATTTACAGCAGCTGGTGGAGCAATACAAAGAGCAATATCAAATAGCGTTGGTCGGTAGCTCGCTGGGTGGCTATCTTTCAACATGGCTGAATAGCCACTATGGTTTTAAAGCGGTGGTTGTAAACCCAGCAGTGAAGCCGTATGAGCTTCTTGCTGACTATTTAGGTGAACAAGTAAACCCATACACAGATGAACGATATGTACTGGAAACAAAACATATTGATGAACTGAAGGCGTTAGAGGTTTCGGCTATCGCTAAGCCGAGCGACTTCTGGTTACTTCAGCAAACGGAAGACGAAGTTCTGGATTACCGACAAGCGGTAGAGAAGTACCAAGGTGCAACACAGACAGTAGAAGAGGGCGGGGATCATAGCTTTGTTGATTTTGAACGCTACCCACAACAAATCATCACCTTTCTAAATCTTTAATCTGTTCCACCAACCAAGTGATTTTCTCTTGTTTGCCTGTTATTTCATCTATCAATGGTGAAATATCATAGTTTGATGTCTTAGTTTTTGAACTAGCTTGACATCATTACTCAGCTTCCAGACTATATTCCCCAATACTTCGCTCGTTCGCTCTACTATGACGGTTCATAGTAATGATTCTGCTTTAGTGAAACTGGAGCCAGCGAACTGACGCAAACTTTTTGAGTAAACTCCGTATTATGACTGAACAATATAATGCAAAAGACCTCGAGGTACTTGAAGGTCTCGACCCTGTGCGACACCGCCCGGGAATGTATACCGAGACAGAAAGACCTAACCACCTTGCCCAAGAAGTCATTGATAACTCGGTCGATGAAGCACTAGCGGGACACGCTAAGAAGATCAAAGTGGTACTTCATGCAGACCAATCGTTAGAAGTTACCGATGACGGCCGTGGTATGCCTGTCGATATCCACCCTGAAAAAGGGATCTCAGGTGTTGAGCTGATTTTAACTAAGCTCCACTCTGGCGGTAAATTCTCGAATAACAACTATAAGTTCTCTGGTGGTCTGCACGGTGTAGGTATCTCGGTTGTAAACGCGCTGTCAAAACGTGTTGAAGTGACCGTACGCCGAGAAGGTCAGGTTCACGAGATCGCACTTGAAGGCGGTCATGCAGTAACAGAGCTTACTGTGACGGGCACTTGTGGTCATCGTAACAGTGGTACATCAGTACATTTCTGGCCTGATCCTAAGTACTTCGATAGCCCTAAATTCTCGACACTTCGTCTGATTAACAACCTACGTGCAAAAGCAGTGCTTTGCCCAGGTTTAGAAATTACCTTTATCGACAAAGTCGGTGGCGAAGAGCATAAATGGTTCTATGAAGATGGCCTAAAAGACTACCTTGCCGAAGGCGTGAAAGGTTACACCTTACTGCCTGAAGAACCGTATGTTGGTGAATTTGTCGCTGAAACAGAAATGGCAAACTGGGCGATCATTTGGCAGCCAGAAGGCGGTGATATGATCACCGAAAGTTACGTGAACCTAGTACCGACTAAACAAGGTGGTACACACGTGAACGGTCTTCGCCAAGGTCTGCTTGATGCAATGCGTGAGTTCTGTGAATTCCGTAACCTTCTACCGCGTGGCGTTAAGTTAACGGGCGACGATATCTTCGATCGCTGTTCGTACGTATTATCAGTGAAGATGCAAGATCCGCAATTTGCTGGCCAAACAAAAGAGCGCTTGTCTTCTCGTCAAACCGCTGCGTTTGTGTCTGGTGTGGTAAAAGATGCGTTTAGCCTGTGGTTGAACGAAAAGCCACAACTGGCAGAACAACTAGCAGAAGCTTGTATTGCGAATGCCCACCGCCGTATGCGCGCAAGCAAAAAGGTTGTGCGTAAGAAAATCGCTTCTGGCCCAGCACTGCCGGGTAAGCTAACCGACTGTTCAGTTCAAGATTTAAGCCGTACCGAAATCTTCTTCGTGGAAGGGGACTCGGCGGGTGGTTCTGCTAAACAAGCACGTGACCGTGAGTTCCAAGCGGTGATGCCACTTCGCGGTAAGATCCTAAATACATGGGAAGTGTCAGCAGACCAAGTATTGGCTTCGCAAGAAGTGCACGACATCTCGGTGGCTCTAGGTATCGACCCGGACAACGATGATTTATCAGGCCTGCGTTACGGTAAGATCTGTATCCTTGCCGATGCGGACTCGGATGGTCTTCATATCGCGACACTGCTATGTGCTTTGTTTACTCGCCATTTCCATGCATTGGTTGAAGCGGGTCATATCTATGTGGCAATGCCTCCTCTGTATCGTATCGATTGCGGTAAAGAAGTGTTCTACGCACTTGATGACGCAGAGAAAGACGGTGTGCTTGAACGACTATCGCAGAAGAAAGCCAAGATCAACGTGCAACGATTCAAAGGTCTGGGTGAAATGAACCCACTTCAGTTGCGTGAAACCACCATGGATCCAAACACTCGTCGCCTTGTGCAGTTAACGATTGATGACAGCGAAGCAACCAACGAGATGATGGACATGCTGCTTGGTAAGAAACGTGCAGATGATCGCCGTACATGGCTACAGACTAACGGTGATATGGCCGAGGTATAATGGATGTCTAACGAAATTACATATGATGGCGTTGAACAGCTGCCAATGCGCAAGTTCACCGAAGATGCCTACTTAAATTACTCAATGTACGTGATCATGGATCGTGCATTGCCGTATATCGGTGATGGCTTGAAGCCAGTACAGCGTCGTATTATCTACGCGATGTCTGAGCTAGGCTTATCGGCTGCATCGAAATACAAAAAATCAGCACGTACCGTTGGTGACGTATTAGGTAAGTATCACCCACATGGTGACTCTGCTTGTTACGAAGCGATGGTATTGATGGCGCAGCCTTTCTCTTACCGCTACCCATTGGTAGATGGTCAAGGTAACTGGGGTGCACCTGATGATCCGAAATCGTTCGCTGCGATGCGTTATACCGAAGCGAAATTATCTAAGTTTGCTGAGGTTCTTCTAGGTGAACTAGGTCAAGGCACTGTTGACTGGCAACCAAACTTTGATGGCACGATGAAAGAGCCTCAAATGTTGCCTGCTCGCCTACCTCACATCCTACTTAACGGTATCACTGGTATCGCGGTAGGTATGGCGACCGATATTCCACCACACAACGTGCGTGAAGTCGCGAATGCAGCCATTCACCTAATTGATACGCCTAAGTCTGAGCTTTCAGACGTGATGGGTTTCATTCAAGGTCCAGATTACCCGACTGAAGCTGAGATTATCTCCCCGAAATCGGACATCGAAAAGATCTACCGTACTGGACGTGGCAGCATCAAGATGCGCGCGGTTTGGCACAAGGAAGGCTCTGATATTGTTATCACGGCTTTACCTCATCAAGTGTCAGGTGCGAAGTTACTTGAGCAAATCGCTAACCAGATGCGCGCTAAGAAGCTGCCAATGGTTGACGACTTGCGAGATGAATCGGATCACGAGAACCCAACGCGTATCGTTGTCGTTCCTCGTTCGAATCGTATCGACTGTGACCAATTGATGAGTCACCTGTTCGCGTCGACGGATCTAGAGAAAAACTTCCGCGTTAACTTGAACATGATTGGTTTAGATAATCGTCCTCAAGTTAAAGGCTTAGTTCAAATCCTGAAAGAGTGGATCGAGTTCCGTCGCACAACGGTTCGCCGTCGTTTGCAGTACCGTTTAGATAAAGTACTGGCACGCTTGCACATCTTAGAAGGTTTGCTTGCTGCTTATCTTAATATCGATGAAGTGATTGAGATCATTCGTACAGAAGACGAACCATGTCCTGTCCTAATGAGCCGTTTCAACATTTCTGAAATTCAAGCCAATGCGATTCTTGATATTAAACTTCGTAACTTAGCTAAGTTAGAAGAGTTTAAAATCCGAGCGGAACAAGAAGAGCTTGAAGCTGAACGTGAGAAGCTTGAAAAGCTACTCGGTTCAGAGCGTCGCTTGAATACGCTGATCAAGAAAGAAATCCAAGCAGATGCGGATAAATACGGCGATGATCGTCGTTCACCTCTGATTGAGCGCGCTGAAGCGAAAGCGCTAACAGAGCGCGACTTAGTACCAAGCGAACCAATCACGGTTGTGTTGTCTGAGAAAGGTTGGATTCGTCATGCCAAGGGGCATGAAGTTGACGCTGAAGGTTTGAACTACAAATCGGGTGATAAATTCTTAGCGAGTGCTAAGGGTAAGAGTAACCAACAAGCGGTGTTCCTCGGCAGTGATGGTCGAAGCTACTCCCTTGAGTCACATTCATTACCGTCGGCGCGAAGCCAAGGTGAGCCAATTACAGGCCGCTTGAACGTCAGCCCAGGTACTTCTATTCGCCAAGTGGTGATGGGAGAGAATGAACAATTATGGTTAGTCGGTTCTGATGCAGGTTATGGTTTTGTTTGTAAGGGTAGCGATCTGCTGTCCAAGAACAAGAGCGGTAAAGCCTTGGTTAACTTGCCACAAGCTTCTGAAGTGATGATGCCAAGCCCTATTGCTGACTTGGACAGTAATCAGATTCTGGCGATTACTAACCAAGGTCGTATGTTGTTGTTCCCGATTAAAGATCTCCCTCAGCTGAGCAAAGGTAAAGGCAACAAGATCATCAACATCCCTTCTGCGAAAGCAAAAGAGCGTGAAGAGTTTGTCTCACATCTTATGGCTATCCCAGAGAATGCGACGCTGACTATCTACGCCGGTAAACGTAAGCTTGGTTTGAAACCTGCGGATCTTGAAAACTTCCGTGGTGAACGTGGTCGTCGTGGTGGTCTACTGCCTAGAGGACTACAGCGAGTGACTCGCATCGATATCGAAGAGCAAAGTGAATCGTAGAGATACTTGAAACAATCTTTAGATAAAAGAAAACCCAGCCTATGAGCTGGGTTTTTTGTACTTGTGTATTAGCAGCTTGAATCATTGCTTACAGAGTTTGCTCTACAGGCGAGTATCTTCGGCGATGGTCACCTTTAAGGTTTTGCTTTCACCTTGGCGCAATATACCCACATCGATAACTGTACCAGGTCGCAGGTCGGTAACGATGTCCATTACACTCTGGCGACCATTTACTTGGTTATCGTTGATACTGACAATAATGTCTTGAGCTTCAAAACCCGCATCGGCAGCCGGACCATTAGGGTCTATCCCCAACACAACGATCCCGCCGATATTCTTAGTACCCAACATGCGTGAGGTGACTGAGTTGATGTCTTGTCCATCGATACCAATATAGCCACGAATCACACGACCATCGGCGATGATCTTTTCCATGATTTTATTAGCAAGCGGATAGGGGATAGCGAATGAGATCCCATAGGTTTCCATGTCGGTAGCTTGCTGGAAAGAGGCGGTATTGATACCGACTAGCTCACCTTGTGAGTTCACCAGTGCGCCACCTGAGTTACCTTCATTGATTGCCGCATCGGTCTGGATAAAGGCTTGATGGCCATCGGCACTGATCGAAGAACGGCCGGTTGCAGAGATGATACCAAAGGTTGTTGTTTGACCTAGGTTGTATGGGTTACCGATAGCCAGTACAACATCACCGACATTGGCTTTGTAATTAGGATTGAGTGGGATCACCGGTAGATTATCACCGCTGACTCTAAGTATCGCGATATCGGTGCGTTTGTCTGAACCGACAAGTTGCGCAGCTGCTACTCGGCCATCTTGAAGTGCCACAACTATTTGGTCTGCTTGAGCCACCACATGGAAGTTGGTAATGATGTAGCCTTTCTCGCTAACAATCACCCCAGAGCCCAAACCTTGTGTGAGCAGTTTGTTTCGATCGCTTTCAGCGTATTTACGGCTATAAATGTTAACCACTGCAGGCGCCGCGCGGCGAACTGCTTGGTTAAATGAAATCTGAAGAGAGCCAATATTATCGACTTTAGGGCTAGTGACGTCAGCGACAATCGCTGGTCTTAAGCTCGGGAAGGCGAGAAGAATAAGCGCCGCTGAAACGAGTCCAAGGGAAATAGAACGAAATAGAAAGGACAGCATGTTTCCCTCTTCAACAAGTAAGGTGTGAAGCCTCCATCAATGGATGACTGATTTGATTACAAGTGAAGCATAGCATTTTGATTGATCTAAAGAAAAGGGAGACTGAGTAAGTTTAAAGCAAACTTACTGAGCCTCCCTGTAATTGCGCTGACGTAAGACTATCGAATCACAAGATAGATAGTTCGGTCGCCTCGCTGGATATTAAGCGCCAGTACACCAGGTTGTTTTTCAAGAATCTCTCTAAACTCAGCAAGGTTCTTAACGGGCTGGCGGTTTACTCCGATGATGATGTCATCTTTCAGGAGTTGATAGGCTTCGGCTGGTGAACCTTGAGCAACATTCGATACCTTGACGCCCGTTGCAGAGTCACTCTCTGTTGTGTTGGTTAACTCAGCACCAGCTAGTCCTTCATGGAGCTTCTCAGCTTGTGTTTTATTATTGGTGGATTCACCAAGCGTCACATCAAAGGTTTTGCTCTTACCGTCACGAACCACACCCAGTTCAATCTGCTTACCAGCGCCGAGTGTTGCGACCTTAGCTCTTAACTCGCTGAAGGTATCAATGCGTTTGCCATTAATAGAGACAATAATATCGCCCGCTTTCAGTCCTGCTTTATCGGCTGCGCTGTCAGGGACGATTTGGCTAACAAAGGCGCCCTTGCTTGATTCATAACCGAGTGCTTCTGCCAATTCAGAGGTCACTTCTCCGCCTTGAACGCCAAGCATGCCGCGTTTTACTTCACCGAAGTCGAGAATTTGTTCTGTCAGGTTTGTCATCATATTAGAAGGGATTGCAAAGCCGATACCGACATTACCTCCGTTAGGGCCAAGAATGGCGGTGTTGATACCAATTAGCTCACCGTTAAGGTTCACTAGCGCACCACCAGAGTTGCCGCTGTTGATTGCTGCATCGGTTTGAATGAAGTTTTCAAAGTTTTCTAGATTCAGGCCGCTGCGGCCGAGTGCAGAAACAATACCGGATGTCACGGTTTGCCCAAGTCCGAATGGGTTACCGATCGCGACACTAAAATCACCAACTCTTAGTTTGTCTGAGTCTGCGACTTTTATCTGGGTCAGGTTTTTGGCTTCTTCTAATTTTAGCAGTGCGATATCAGACATCTGGTCGCCGCCGATTAGCTCAGCATCGTACTCTCGACCATCATGCAGTTTTACTTTGATATCGTCCGCACCATTAATGACATGGTAATTGGTCACGATATGACCTTTCTCGGCGTCAATGATGACACCAGAGCCTAATCCGCGGAAGGGACGCTCTCGTGTTTGTTCTGGACCAAAAAAGAATTGAAATTGTTCAGGGATTTGCTGACGTTGTACCTGTTTGCCTTCTACGGCAATACTAACCACAGCGGGGGTCACTTGTTCAAGCATAGGAGCAAGGCTCGGTAATTGTTCATTACCCACACTTAATGGCAGTGCGGCTGTTGCTTTAATGGGGGTGATGATTGAACTTAAGCTTAAAGTTAGCACTGATAAAGCAAGCAAAGGTTTTTTCATCATAAACTCCTCTCTAGTTAAGGTCTTAACCCTCTTATACGTTTAATAAGTATGATAAGTTTCAAATGACCTGAGTGAAAGTTATGACTCAAAAACCTTTGTAAAGTTCACAGAAGTGTTAAATGTTTACGATGCTTTTGCTGTAACAACATCGGGAGCATTCATGATTTCTTTCTTCTGCTCTGTAAATAAACCGGTTGCGCCATTAGCGTAATCTTTCGGTTGTTCCTCAAGTGTCGCCTCTTTTACTGAAGGCTTCTCTTGTGGCTTGTCCGAATGGGCAGCGGCTGTTTTCACAAACGGGTTATCTTGCTCTGGCAGGTTAGGAATCAGCTCTGAGCTTGTTTTTTCCATGTGTTGGTACAGTTTTGTGTAGTCTTTACCTAATGTGTCCAACATTTCTGCTGATTTCGCAAAGTGATCAGCCAGCTCTTGTCGCTGCTGCTCAAGGGCAAACTTTGCGCTATCCAATTCTTTCTGTACGTTCTTTTGTTTTTTGTATTCAGGTGTCATGAGACGAGAAATAGCGACCCCTAAAATAACTCCGACTAGTAAACCGGCAACGGCATACATCCAAGGCATAACAGCTCCTTATTATTGTTTTTTAACATGTTTGTTACTGCTTAGTTACACGTGATACGGCTCCATGGTACTATGAGAAAGCCGCAGTATAAAGAGAAATGCGTGTGCGCTAGTTAGCAGTTTGATGCTGAATTATTCACCACATCACGTTATTCCTCGTACTGTTTGGGCTCATTTTTAGTTGTTGTCTGATATTGCTTTCATTGTGGAAATGTCGTCATGAATCCCATTAAAAAATACGAACAAGATATAAAAGAACATGGATTTCAAAGAGATCCAGCACAAGAGCAAGCCGTAAAATCTTTAGATGAACTCTTTCATCAATTTCAAGATTACATGAATACGCCCATTCCTCAACTGACTCGCTTCCAGAAATTACTAGGCAAAAAGCCAGAACTGCCACAACCACCGAAAGGTCTCTATTTTTGGGGTGGCGTAGGGCGAGGAAAAACGTACCTAATGGATACGTTCTATGATGCCTTACCGACCACTAAAAAAATGCGTGTTCACTTTCACCGCTTTATGTATCGAGTTCATGATGAGCTAAAGGCGCTAGGTAATGTGAGTGATCCATTGCCTTTAGTCGCAGACAAGTTGAAGGAAGAAGCGGACATTATCTGTTTCGACGAATTCTTTGTTTCAGACATCACCGATGCGATGATCCTAGGAACCTTGTTCCAAGAGTTATTCGCTCGAAACGCTATCTTGGTTGCGACCTCTAATATTCCACCTGCGGATCTGTATCGCAACGGGTTACAGCGAGCGCGTTTCTTACCTGCCATCAAGCTCATTCAAGACAACTGTCATATCCTTAATGTCGATAGTGGTATTGACTATCGTCTACGTACCTTAGAACAGGCTGAGATTTACCATTACCCGCTAGATAGCCAAGCGAATATTAATCTCGAAAAGTATTACGCTCAGCTCGTTGGTGAAGATAAAGAGAAGCTTAAGCAGATAGAGGTTAACCACCGTCAATTAGATGTAGTCGAAGCGAGTGATGGCGTACTGCATGGTACCTTTGCTCAGCTTTGTCAGTCGGCTCGTAGCCAGAACGACTATATTGAGTTGTCTCGGGTTTATCACACAGTTCTATTGGCGGATGTATTGCAAATGGGCGCGACTTCAGATGACGCTGCGAGGCGCTTCATTGCATTAGTTGATGAGTTCTACGAGCGCAATGTGAAGCTGATTATTTCAGCGGAAGTGGAGCTAGAAAAGCTATACACCCATGGTCAGCTAGAGTTTGAATTTAAACGTTGTCAGTCGCGTTTAATTGAAATGCAGAGCCATGAATATTTGGCAAAAGAACACTTAAGTTAGCTTTGATTATCTCGAATAAGAAATAGAATTAAAAAAATCGTGATTTTGTTCAAAAAGAGGTGATTTTTTCTTCGCTCTTCTCTATAATCCTGCGACCTACCGTTACTGCGGGCCTCTAGCGATGAGTAAAATCACGTTATGCCAAGAGTTTTCCAACACTCGAAGGGGTGATGAATGGTAACTCTTAGACAGTGGGAATACGCGAGTATTCCTTAAGTGTAAATTTTTTAAATAGGTAATTATTAGCATGAAAACTTTCGTTGCTAAACCAGAAACTGTAAAACGCGACTGGTATGTTGTAGACGCTGAAGGCAAAACTCTTGGCCGTCTAGCAAGTGAAATCGCTTCTCGCCTACGCGGCAAGCACAAAGCAGAATACACTCCTCACGTAGACACTGGTGATTACATCATCGTTGTTAACGCTGAGAAAGTTGCTGTAACTGGTAACAAAGCTAAGGGTAAGGTTTACTACCGTCACTCAGAGTTCCCAGGTGGTCTTAAAACTATCACTTTTGAAAAGCTAATTGCTAAGAAACCAGAAATGGTTCTAGAACTAGCAGTTAAAGGTATGCTTCCACGTGGTCCTCTAGGCCGCGCGATGTACCGTAAGCTTAAAGTGTACGCTGGTACTGAGCACAACCATGTTGCTCAACAGCCACAAGTACTAGACATCTAAGGGGATTATGAAAATGGCAGAGAATCAATACTACGGCACTGGTCGTCGCAAAAGCTCAGCAGCTCGTGTTTTCATCAAACCAGGCTCTGGTGAGATCGTAATCAACAAGCGTAGCCTTGATGTTTACTTCGGTCGTCCAACTTCTCGTATGGTTGTTAAGCAACCTCTTGAGCTAGTTGAACTAACTGAGAAACTTGACCTTTACATCACTGTTTCTGGTGGTGGTATTTCTGGTCAAGCTGGCGCAATCCGCCACGGTATCACTCGCGCTCTTATGGAGTACGATGAAACTCTACGTCCTGCTCTACGTGCAGCTGGCTACGTTACTCGTGACGCTCGTTGCGTTGAACGTAAGAAAGTTGGTCTACGTAAAGCACGTCGTAAACCTCAATTCTCTAAGCGTTAATTTTTCTTTACGAAAAAGTACACGCCCCCAGTTTTACGACTGGAATTGTGGTTCAAAGCTCGGCTATATGCCGGGCTTTTTGTTTTTATACCCCCTCTAAACGCTTTCCCTTCCTCGTTTTATTTCCAAATTCTTATATTTTGAAAGCTTTTGTAACCCAATGTGCGCTTTGCCTCATGATTGTTACAAAAAGGTAGCTTTATCTTGTCAAAAAGTAGGGTTTTATTTATCATTTGCCGTCAATAAATAGAACTAAATACATATTTTGTTAGCCATGCTCTTTAATCGGAATTATTTCAATCCACAAGGAGCAAATGGGAGAATGTTTGGATGAGCAACGCGCCTTTAAATAACGGTCGCAGGCGTTTCTTAACCGCAACAACAGCCGTTGTTGGTGGTTTAGGAGCAGCTGCTGTAGCCGTGCCTTTTATTAAATCATGGAATCCGAGTGCCAAGGCGAAAGCTGCGGGCGCGCCGGTGGAAGTGGAAGTCAGTAAGTTAGAACCGGGACAAATGGTTCGTGTCGAGTGGCAAGGTAAACCTGTATGGGTTGTACGCCGTGCTGAGTCGGTACTAGAAAACCTAAAATCGATCGGTGGTCAACTTCGTGACCCTCAATCTGAAGCTGAACAACAACCAGAATACGCACAGAACGAGTTCCGTTCAATTAAGCCGGAATTCTTCGTTGCTGTTGGTTTCTGTACGCACTTAGGTTGTTCTCCAACTTACCTGCCGGATTCTTTTGCAGAACAAGTTCAGGGTGTTAAGTCTGGTTTCTTCTGTCCTTGTCATGGTTCAAAGTTTGATATGGCAGGTCGAGTATTCCAAGGCGTACCAGCTCCATTGAATCTTGTTGTACCAAAGCATATGTATTTGAGTGACACTAAGATCATGATCGGTGTGGACGAGGGAGACGCGTAATGCAAGGATTGCTTGATTGGGTAGAGAAACGTCTACCCGCGATGAATGCGTATAAAAAGCATTTATCTGAATACCCAATGCCTAAGAACTTTAACTTTTGGTACCTTTTCGGTTCTTTGGCAATGTTGGTATTGGTTAACCAAATCCTTACGGGTATTTGGCTAACAATGAACTACGTACCGTCAGGTGAGGGTGCATTTGCTTCTGTTGAATACATCATGCGTGATGTGGAATACGGTTGGCTACTACGTTACATGCACTCAACAGGTGCTTCGGCATTCTTCGTTGTTATCTACCTGCACATGTTCCGTGGCCTAATCTATGGTTCTTACCAAAAGCCTCGTGAGCTACTTTGGATCTTCGGTATGTTGATCTTCTTAGTGCTTATGGCTGAGGCTTTCATGGGTTACCTACTACCATGGGGTCAAATGTCTTACTGGGGTGCTCAGGTAATCATTTCTCTGTTTGGTGCGATCCCTGTTATCGGTGATGACCTAACGCTTTGGATCCGTGGTGACTACATCATCTCTGGTGCAACGCTGAACCGTTTCTTCGCACTGCACGTTATCGCTCTACCAATTGTACTTCTGCTGCTTATCGTACTTCACGTACTAGCACTGCACGAAGTGGGTTCGAACAACCCAGACGGTATTGAGACGAAACTTCCTAAAGGCACAATGGGCGACGACTACAAAACGCAGTTCCCATTCCACAAGGATTACACTAAGAAATACGACATCATTGACTCTATTCCTTTCCACCCATACGGGACCGTGAAAGATATGGTTGGTGTGGCCGGTTTCCTATTCTTCTTCTGTTATGTGCTGTTCTTTAACCCAGAGATGGGTGGATTCTTCCTTGAGCCGCCAAACTTTGAAGCTGCTAACCCACTGAAAACACCAGAGCACATCGCTCCGGTATGGTACTTCACGCCGTTTTACGCAATTCTGCGTGCTGTTCCTGATAAGTTGCTAGGTGTTGTAGCAATGGGCGCATCTATTGTTGTGCTATTCCTACTACCATGGTTCGACCGTTGTAAAGTGCGTTCTTACCGTTACCGTAGCAAACTGCATTTGATTAACATCATCCAATTCACAATAAGCTTTATTGCGCTTGGTGTACTTGGTGCGCTTCCAGCAACGCCAACATACACGCTACTGGCTCAAATCTTTAGCTTAGGTTACTTCATGTTCTTCGTTCTACTGTGGTTCTACAGTAAAAATGAAGCGACGAAACCATTACCAGAAAGGGTGACATTCAAATGAAAAAGTGGATTGTAATTTTATTTGCTATGTTGCCGTCACTGGTGATGGCAGCGGGTGCAAACGTACCATTAGACAAAGCGAACAATGATTTAACAGACAAAGCTTCATTGCAAAATGGCGCTAAGATGTTCATGAACTACTGTTTCGCTTGTCACTCAACGCAGTACCAGCGCTATGAACGTGTTGCGAATGATTTAGAGATCCCCGTTGATCTTATGAAGGAAAATCTGATTTTCGACCCTGAAGCGAAAATCGGTGACTTGATGGTTAATGCTATGCCTTCTGATCAAGCGGCAAGTTGGTTTGGTGCTCCGCCACCAGACCTAACATTGGTTGCTCGTGTTCGTGGCGCAGACTGGCTGTACACTTACCTTCGTACTTTCTATGAAGATCCGTCTCGTCCATTTGGCGTGAACAACATTGTTTTCCCAAGCGTTGGTATGCCGCACGTTCTTGAAGAACTGCAAGGTATCCCAACACCAATCTACGATACTCATATGGTAGATGGCGAGGAAGTGACGGTTGTTGTTGGCACTGAGACTGACGGCTCTGGCGAATTAAGTGCTGGTGAATACGACGAAGCAGTTCGTGACCTTGTTAACTTTTTGGTTTACTCGGGCGACCCAGTTCAACTTGAGCGTCACGCTATGGGTTGGTGGGTAATGGCCTTCTTAGTAATCTTCACTATCATCGTGATTTTGCTGAAGAAAGAGTATTGGCGTGATGTGCACTAATTGTGCTATAATACCGTGCTAATTCCCAAATTATGTTAATGTTCAATGGAGGCTTTAGGCCTCCATTGTTTTTATTTAAAGTGTACTGGAGGGCTCCATGGCTGTAGCTGCCAATAAACGTTCTGTAATGACTCTTTTCTCAAGTGCTTCTGATATGTATAGCCATCAGGTGCGCATCGTTCTTGCTGAAAAAGGCGTAAGTGTTGAAGTTGAGTTGGTTGATGAAAAAAATCTACCAGCAGAGCTTGTTGAACTGAACCCGTACAAATCAGTACCTACTCTTGTTGATCGTGAGCTTGCTCTATATGACTCAAAGATCATCATGGAATACCTAGATGAGCGTTTTCCTCATCCACCGTTGATGCCTGTATACCCGGTTGCTCGTGGTAACAGCCGTCTAATGATGTACCGCATTGAGCGTAACTGGTATTCAGTTGCAGAGAAGATCGTTAAAGGCAACGCTGAAGAATCTGAAGCAGCTCGCGTTAAACTGCGCAACGACCTACTGACTCTTGCTCCTATCTTCGCTGAGTATGAATACTTCATGAGCGAAGAGTTTAGCCTAATTGATTGTTACCTAGCTCCGCTACTATGGCGTTTACCTGAGCTTGGTATCGAACTGATTGGTCCTGGTTCTAAAGAGCTTAAGATTTACATGAACCGCGTATTCGAACGTGATTCATTCCTAGCTTCTCTAACTGAAGCTGAGCGTGAGATGCGACTCGTTCGCTAAGCGTTTATGGATATTTCTAATATGACTCCACGCCGACCATACATTCTTCGTGCATTTTATGAGTGGCTGGTTGATAACGAACTAACTCCACACCTTGTTGTTGAAGCAACATTACCGGGTGTGCGAGTTCCAGAAGAGTTTGTTCAAGATGGTCAGATCATTCTGAACATCGCGCCTCGTGCGGTTGGACAACTTGAACTGGGTAACGAAGCTGTGACGTTTAGTGCTCGCTTTAGTGGTCGTCCACACTCTGTGATCGTTCCGCTTTACGCAGTACAAGCGATTTATGCTCGTGAAAATGGTGCTGGTACCATGTTTGAACCTGAAGAGGCTTACATGGAAGCGTTTGAAGAAGGGATTGAAGAAAGTCCTTTTGAAGAACCAGAAAAAGGCCCATCTTTGAGCGTAGCAACGGCAGACGTAGATGCTGAAGAGCCAGACTCAGATCCTGAGCCACCTCGTCCAGCGAAAGGTCGCCCAAGCCTTCGTGTTATCAAATAACGTTAGTTATACCAATCACAGTAAGTAAGTGATCAGAAATAGCGCAGGAAAAAAGCTTGAGAGCAAGGCGGAATTTTTTGATAAGTAGTTATTCTACAATCAAAAATTCTAACGCAGTTATCGAAATTTTTAACAAGCTAGAATGATAGATTATTTACTACGATTGGTATTAGATAACGAACCAAATAAAAAAGCAGCGACTCGTCGCTGCTTTTTCTTTTCTGCTATATAGCATTCAATTGACTGGCTTAAGGCTAGTTAACAGCCGTCTCTTCTTCACCATATTCAAACGCTCGAATGACCTGTTTTACGCCAGAGATGTTACGAGCAACTTCTGTTGCGATATCGGCATGCTCTCGAGTCACGAGTCCAAGCAGGAATACTTCTGAATCCTCAGTAATCACTTTTACTTTGATGCCGTTAAGTTCAGCATTCGCAAGCAGAGCTGATTTCACTTTAGTGGTAATCCAGCTGTCTTTACTAATAGCACTTACAGACAAAGGTTCTTTCACTCGAACCTGATTGTGGATGCTCTCAACGCCAGCCACTTCTTTGGCTTGGTTTTCAAAAGCGCGACGTTCTGAATCTGTGGTTGCTTGTCCCATCAATACCACCGAACCTCGGTACGAGCTTGCGGTGACACGTACGTTGCCACGGAATGGT
The DNA here is from genome assembly GCF_041471965.1 of Vibrio sp. 10N.261.51.A3. Taxonomy (NCBI): domain Bacteria; kingdom Pseudomonadati; phylum Pseudomonadota; class Gammaproteobacteria; order Vibrionales; family Vibrionaceae; genus Vibrio; species Vibrio sp. 10N.261.51.A3. The sequence goes on along the minus strand of NZ_JBFRPK010000031.1, from coordinate 33,031 downwards.
TGTTTATTGGTAATCGCTGCGACTTCAAATTCGATGTTGTTGTCGTTCCAAATCTCTTTGGTTGTTCGCGTATCCGTGACTAGGTTTGCAGTGGTTGCAGCACCAGCAATGAAAATGCCAGCACAACCAGACAGAGACAGTGTAAGTAGCGAAACACTAATCAGCTTAAACAGCCTCATAGAGGTTAATGATTTCATTGTGATGCTCCGTATATCACTCTTCGTGAGCAGGGAAGAGTACTTGATCGATTAGGTCACATAGGCAGTGTAGTGTCACCATGTGTACTTCATGAATGCGCGCTGTACGGTGTGAAGGGATACGAATCTCTACATCGTGTTCACCAAGCAAACCTGCCATCTCACCACCATCTTTACCGGTAAAGGCGATAATTGTCATGTCGCGAGTTACCGCCGCTTCCATTGCCTTGATGATGTTCTTGCTGTTACCACTAGTCGAGATAGCCAACAGAATATCGCCAGTTTGACCAAACGCACGTACCTGCTTAGAGAAGATCTCTTCATAGTGGTAGTCGTTAGCCACAGCCGTTAGCGTGGTGTTATCTGCTGTGAGTGCCATCGCTGGAAGGCTAGGGCGCTCTGTTTCAAATCGGTTGAGTAGGCACGATACAAATTGCTGAGCATTCGACGCCGAACCACCATTACCACAACAAAGAATTTTGTTTCCGTTAAGCAAGGTCGCAACCATTGCTTGAGCGGCATGCGTGATTGCGTCAGGCAGAGCTTCTGCAGCCGCAATTTGGATTTGAATACTTTCTGTGAAACTTTCTTTAATGCTGTCTAGCATGTTTATCCTTGGGTAATCGCGTTTTGAATCCAGTCGATAGTGTCATTCGGCCCTTCAATGGCAACAATATCAAACCTGAAATCTGTAGAGTGCACCGACAAGCCTTGCTGCATAAGCCAAACATTGGCTGTTTTGAGCAGTTTCTGTGACTTCTTGGCAGTCACCATTTCAGCGGCATGTCCGTAGCGGGTTTGCTTGCGGTATTTTACCTCAGCAAACACAACCGTATTGTTATGGCGCATTATAAGATCAATCTCGCCACATTTTGCTATGAAGTTTTCTTCTATTAACGATAAACCGTGGTTAATCAGATAAGATTTTGCCACGGCCTCGTATTTATCACCCACTTGTTTGTGGGTGATGGTTGGTTTGGATAGGAACTTTCGGCTAAAAAGCCCCATGCTCTGCCCAGCTGATTTCACGTTGAACCACACAGTTGTTATCGATGGTTAGCACACCCGTTTCACCTGGAATGCTGTAACCCTGTACGGCTTTCATCTGTGGCAGTGCATCCATTAGGTAGTATGCATCCATTCCCAGTGCTTGCAGACGCTTTTGGCCGTTTGAGTGTGCAGGCCATAGGTCGTTTAGCTCTTTATTAAGCTCGTTTTTGTTCTCAACCAATAGTGGGATGTCGCTGTAGAACACGCCGGTTAGGTCTTCATACTGCTTATCACCGCTGTTGCTGCGTGAGTTTGAGAAAAGAGCGGGCTGGCTAGCATCAGGGTTAATTGCAACTTCAATGAAGGGTTTGATTAGCGTTAGCTCTGAGTTCTTAGCCACAATGTAGACAGAATCGATATCACGACGGCTGCGTGGCTCTGTTTCTAGGTCTAGGTTCAGTAACCCATCCATTTGAGCGATACGTTGTTGGCTCTCTTGCAAGCCAAATACCTGATTCACATTACGTTGCAGTTGGCGTTTGTCAGAGAACAAGCTGATAGCCACATCGTTGCTGCTGTATTTTTTCCACTCTTCTTTAAACGCTTGCTCAACACGCTCACCTAAACGTCCTCTTGGCGCAAGGATAAGCGGGTACTTGTAGCCTTGAGCAAAAAGGTGCTTCGCTGCTTGAGCGACCTCTTGTTCAGGCGATAGAGCGAGATAGCAAATATTGGTATCAGGTTCTAGTTGCGTTGGAATGTTCAGAGCTAAAGCTGGAATCGAATTCTCGTGGTTTTTCTGCGCTTGCTGAAGCTTAGTGATGTTGCTCTTAATTAGCGGACCCACAATGAAATCAACGTTGTTCTCTTCCAGTGTCGCTTTAATCTCAGCTGCACTTTGTACGTTGGTATCCATTACTGTCAGCGTTGCATCTTCTTCGCGTTCTTTGTCGTTCATCATCGCAAAGATGAAGCCATCACGTACGAGTTGTGCTTGCTTACCGTACTTACCCGTTAGCGGCAGCAACAGTGCTGTGCTGGTTGGCTTGCTGATTTCTAACGCTAATATATCGGTGATCGCTTGAGGTGTGTAAGTAGCAGCTGGGTGCTGAGGATTCTCGGCTAACCAATCAGATAAGGTTTCCTGTAGGTTTGGAAGATTCGAGTTCAGCGTCTTCATGTAGATAGCCAGTTGTAACCAACCAGAAAGCACATCTTCTGTCGGCGATGTTTTCAGTTCTAGAATCTCGTATTGAGAGTAGCTATTCAGATTCTGCCAAATACGGTCGGCAGTTTGCTGTTGAAGCTCTTCGTCAGCGTCTAAGTACTCTGAATAGAGCACTAACTCACGGCTTGCCTCGAAATACTCACTCTTCATCTCTGAAATGTTCGCGCGTAGCTCGTGATAATCTTTCCACTGTTCGTTAGGCAGTTTCCACCAAGGCTGAAAGTTCAGTTGGCTATAAGCTTGATCCGGCTGTGAGTTATTGACTAACAGCTGAGCGCGAGCCAATTGCCATTCTGCCTGTTGAACTTCACTCAGCTCTTGTTTAGCCAAGCGTTTGATAAGCAGTGTTGCTTGATCGGTTTTTCCAACTTGCACAGAAGATTTAAGCGCCATGATTAACCAGTCGTTTTGTAGACTTCCTTTGCTACTATCCGCCTGCATCATGTAACTTTCAGTTGATTGCGCTGGATCTAGTGTAATATCAACGCTCGTTGGTGCTTGAGGACCTGAAGAACAAGCCGCCAATGTAATTGCTAATGCAATTGGGGTTAGTAAGCGTGGTACACTGAGTCTCTTATGGTTCATCGTTGCCATGAGTTCTTTAAATTCCGTATAAATTTGTATCTATATTAATCGTTGAAGTGATGGTAAACAAATGACAGATAACAAAACCTTGCTCACAGAGAGCCCAACTCTCTACATTGTGCCAACCCCAATCGGAAATTTGGGAGATATCACTCAAAGAGCAATTGAAATTTTATCAAGTGTCGATGTTATTGCAGCCGAAGACACACGCCACACGGGTAAGCTGCTTGCTCACTTCAATATATCAACCAGAACGTTCGCTTTACATGATCATAATGAACAAACTAAAGCGCAAGTTCTAGTCGAAAGGTTATTAGAAGGTCAGTCTATCGCATTAGTCTCTGATGCGGGTACTCCTTTAATTAGTGACCCAGGTTACCATCTTGTCTCACAATGTCGTCAAGCGGGTGTGAGAGTTGTGCCACTTCCTGGTGCTTGTGCTGTGATTACCGCGTTAAGTGCTTCTGGTTTACCGTCAGATCGTTTCAGCTTTGAAGGCTTCTTACCGCCAAAGAGCAAAGGTCGTAAAGACAAGTTCTTAGAGATCGCAAAAGCAGAGCGCACTTGCATCTTCTATGAATCACCGCACCGTATTTCAGATTCTCTACAAGATATGCTTGAGATTCTTGGCCCTGACCGTGAAGTTGTATTGGCGCGTGAGCTAACCAAAACCTTCGAAACCATCCAAGGTCTGCCACTGGGTGAACTTATTGAGTGGATTGAAGAAGACGCGAACCGTAAACGTGGTGAGATGGTGTTACTGATTCACGGTCACCGTGAAGAAGCGAGCACAGAATTGCCAGACGAAGCGACTCGCACACTAGGCATTCTAACCAAAGAGCTGCCTCTTAAAAAAGCGGCGGCGATGACGGCAGAAATCTACAATCTGAAAAAGAACGCTTTATACAAATGGGGCCTAGAGCATCTAGACAACTAGAAACCTCTTTATAGAGTAGCTAACTTGTATTGAAAAGCTTGTGAGGAGTGATGGTATTGCCGTCATTCCTCTTTTTTTGTCTGAATTGTGTAAAAATCACGCAGTTGCTTAGAGGTTTGCACCATATTTGTGATCTCGCTAGACACTGCACCCTAATCTCTATACAATCCGCCCTCGGAGTTGAACGGGTAATCGCTGCTTTGCTGATGTCCTTCGGGAGACTGACGTTGAGGTCCTTCGGGAAACTGACGTTGAAGTCCTTCGGGAGACTGGTAGAGGGGAGGAACGTCCGGGCTCCATAGAGCAGGGTGCCAGATAACGTCTGGGGGGCGCGAGCCCACGACAAGTGCAGCAGAGAGAAGACCGCCGATGGCCTCATTTCTTCGGAAGGGGCACAGGTAAGGCTGAAAGGGTGCGGTAAGAGCGCACCGTGCGACTGGCAACAGTTCGTAGCAAGGTAAACTCCACCCGGAGCAAGATCAAATAGGCCCTCACATTGCGTTGCTCGCGTATGGGGGCGGGTAGATTGCTTGAGCCTGTGAGCGATTGCAGGCCTAGACGAATGGTTACCGCCGCGCAAGCGGAACAGAACCCGGCGTATGTGTCAACTCCACCTATATAAAGAACCCATCATTACTTAACGGTAGTGATGGGTTTTTTGCTTTATATTGACGTAAATTATTTAGATTTCCTTAGAATCCTTCACCCTGATATGAGCTTGGGTCAAAAATTCCCAAAGCCTATACACAATATGGTGGAGATACGGCGTGAAATCAGTACACTAAAACGTTAATAGAACAAATTATTGCCGAACTAATGGCTCAATCCACTCACTGAGAAGACTATGACAGAAGCATTCAAACATATTTCAGTATTGCTTAACGAATCTATTGACGGACTTGCGATCAAACCTGACGGTACCTACATCGATGGTACTTTTGGCCGTGGTGGTCACAGCCGTACAATCCTGTCTAAACTGGGCGAGAATGGACGACTCTTTAGTATTGACCGCGATCCACAAGCGATTGCAGAAGCGCAAAAGATTGATGACCCTCGTTTTACGATTATTCACGGCCCGTTCTCAGGTATGGCTGAATATGCAGAGCGTTATGACTTAGTCGGTCAAGTGGATGGTGTGTTACTGGATCTAGGTGTTTCTTCACCACAGCTAGATGACGCTGAGCGTGGCTTTAGCTTCATGAAAGACGGTCCGCTTGATATGCGTATGGACCCAACAACCGGTATTCCTGTCTCTCAGTGGTTAGTTGAAGCCGATCTTGATGACATCACATGGGTTATTCGTGAGTTCGGTGAAGACAAACACGCTCGTCGTATCGCGAAAGGCATCATTGCTTATCAAGAGAATGAAGAGAACGAACCACTAACGCGTACCGGTCAGTTGGCTAAGCTTATCTCGGATGTAGCTCCAAAAAGCTTCAAAGAGAAAAAGCACCCAGCAACACGTGCTTTCCAAGCCTTCCGTATCTACATCAACAGTGAACTTGAAGAGATCGATACAGCCCTGAAAGGCGCAGCAAGCATTCTTGCTCCTCAAGGCCGTTTGTCTGTTATTAGCTTTCACTCTCTTGAAGACCGCATGGTGAAGCGCTTTATCCGTAAAGAGAGCCAAGGTCCGCAAGTACCATATGGCCTGCCACTAACAGAAGAGCAGATCAAAGCGCTAGGCAGTGCTGATCTTAAGCCTGTTGGTAAAGCGATCAAGCCTTCTAAAGATGAAGTGGATGAGAATACTCGTTCGCGTAGCTCAGTATTACGAATCGCAGAAAAGCTATAGTCAATGAAGACCTCCAAACCTAACTTAGCCAAGATAATATTTTTTGATTTGATCTCCGTGGGTAAAGTCCCATTGGTGCTGCTTATCTGTATCTTCGCGAGCGCGATGGGGGTCGTTCTCACGACACACATGTCACGTCAGGCAATCACGCAAAAAGACATGGCATTGAGTGAGCGTGAACAGCTTGATAATGAATGGCGAAATTTAATGCTTGAAGAGACGGCTCTGGCTGAACATAGCCGCGTTCAAGCATCGGCAAAACGAGAGCTAGACATGAAACGTCCAGACTCCGACAAAGAAGTTGTGATCACACTGAAATGACCGGAAAAAAGGAAAAAGCCCCCGCGAAAGCCGTTAAGAAACCAACGAAAGAGCGAGTGAAGAGCGAAAAGGACTCGGATCCAATTCTGATTAAATGGCGTTTCAACGTCGTTATTGCTTTCGTGTTGGTTGCCTTTTCTGTACTAGTAGGTCGTGTGGCTTACATCCAAGTCATTGAACCAGATAACTTAATTCGTCAGGGCGACCTTCGTTCTGTACGTGTTAAGGCTATTCCTTCTGCCCGCGGTATTATTTCAGACCGCAATGGCGAACCACTTGCCGTTAGTGTGCCTGTTGAGGCGGTATGGGCTGACCCGAAAACCATCTTCGATAAAAATGGCATGGCCCAAATTGATCGTTGGTATGCGCTAGCTGATGTACTTGGCTTAGATCGACAATCGATGATCAACAAGATCTCCAGCGACAAATCTCGTCGTTTTATCTACCTACAAAGACAAGTTAGCCCAGCAATGGCGAAATACATCCGCGACTTAAAGCTGGTGGGTATTGGTCTTAAAGCAGAATCACGTCGTTATTACCCAGCCGGTGAAGTCAGCGCGCATCTTATTGGTGTGACCGGAATTGATGGACACGGCCTAGAAGGTGTCGAGCGCAGCTACGATAAGTGGCTCACGGGTGAAGCAGGTAAACGTACAATCCGTAAAGACCGTTACGGGCGAGTAGTTGAAAACATTGCACTAGAAGAGCGTGAAGAAGGTAAACCACTCGAATTGACCATCGATCAGCGCTTACAAGCCATCGCTTATCGAGCGATTAAACAGGCGGTAGCCGATCACAAGGCGACGTCTGGATCTGCCATCTTATTAGACGTAAAAACGGGTGCGGTTTTGGCCATGGTTAACGCACCGTCTTACAACCCAAACAATCGTGCTGATTTACAAAGCTTTAAGATGCGTAACCGCGTGATCACCGATGCTTTTGAGCCAGGTTCGACGGTTAAGCCGTTTGTTGTTCTTGCCGCTCTCGAAAATGGTACCGCGGATGCTGATACTGTAATTGATACGGGTAACGGCATCATGCAAATCGGTGGTAGCCGTGTACGTGATACTTCCAAAGTTGGTAAGGCAGACTTGGCGTTAATCCTTAAGAAGTCGAGTAACATCGGTGTGGCGAAGTTAGCACTGGATATGCCACTTGAAGCGCTACTGGGCATGTACAGTTCTGTTGGTCTTGGCGAGATGTCTGGGCTGAATCTAGTCGGTGAGACCGCGGGTATTTTCCCGAACCGTCGACGCTGGTCTAAGTTTGAAATCGCTACCTTATCCTTTGGTTATGGTCTAGCGATTACTCCGCTGCAATTGGCTCATGCCTATGCGACGTTAGCGAATCACGGTGTTTACGAACCTATCCATATCGTTAAAAGCAACGACCAAGATTTCTCAAAACAGATCATCAAGCGCGAAAATGCTGAGTTGGTTTTGAACATGCTAGAAGGCGTAACCCAAAAGGGCGGTACAGCGACAAGAGCTGCCGTGCCGGGTTACCGAGTAGCAGCAAAAACAGGTACATCTAGAAAAGCGATTTCCGGTGGTTATGGAGACGAGTACTTCGCCTATACCGCAGGTGTTGCTCCAGTGAGTGACCCAAGAGTCTCTTTGGTTGTGATGATCAATGAACCTCAAGGTGACCTCTACTATGGTGGCTCGGTCGCAGCCCCTGTTTTTTCTGAAATCATGAAGGGCGCACTGCAAATTCTGAATGTCCCTGCTGATGAAAACAAGTTTCAAGAATAGAGCCAATCAGGATTCAATATGAGTAATAGCCTCACGCTGTCATCTTTACTTTCTCCTTGGGGTGACTTTAGTTCACCTGAGCTGGATGCGATTGCCGTTGAACAGTTGGAGTTGGATAGTCGTGCCATCAAAGACGGCGATATTTTTGTTGCTGTAGTTGGGCATGCTGTTGATGGCCGTCGTTTCATTGACAAAGCGGTCTCACATGGAGCCAATGCCGTTATCGCACAAGCTGATGCTGAAAAGGCCCATGGTCTGATTGAGTGGTTGGATGCTGTTCCGGTTGTTTACATTAAAGACCTTAACTTGGTGTTATCTGAGTTGGCCGGTCGTGTTTACTCGTCTCAGGCGACTAAGCTGATTGGTGTTACCGGCACCAATGGCAAAACCACTATCACCCAATTGATTGCTCAGTGGCTAGATTTAGTCGGCCAACGCTCTGCGGTAATGGGCACCACGGGTAACGGTTTTCTAGACAACCTTAAAACGGCGGCGAATACGACCGGTAGTGCGATTGAAATACAACGTACGCTGAGTGAGTTGGCTGAAGAAAACGCTGTTTATACCGCGATGGAAATCTCGTCTCATGGTTTGGTTCAAGGCCGAGTTAAGGCATTGGATTTTGAGGCTGGTGTATTTACTAACTTGAGCCGTGACCACTTGGATTACCACGGCACGATGCAAGAGTACGCTCTGGCTAAGAAGAGCTTGTTTACTCAGCATAAGTGTAAGCACGCTGTGATTAATGTTGATGATGAAGTCGGTAAAGCTTGGATGGCTGATCTGTCCAATGCAGTAGCTGTGTCATTGCTTCCGTTATCGGGCTACCAGCAGTCAGTATGGGCATCGGATGTTGCTTATGCAGAGACGGGTATCAAACTCGCTTTTGATGGTAGCTGGGGGCAGGGACAACTGTCTGTTCCTTTAATTGGCCAGTTCAACGCATCAAATGTATTGGTTGCTTTCGCGACCCTACTTGTACTAGGCATCGACAAGCAAACCTTGATCGACACAGCACCTCAATTGCAACCTGTTATTGGTCGCATGGAATTGTTCCAAGTACCAAACAAAGCGAAAGTGGTTGTCGACTACGCGCATACACCTGACGCATTAGAGAAAGCATTGGCAGCACTACGTGTACATTGCTCTGGAAAGCTATGGGCAATCTTTGGCTGCGGTGGTGATCGAGATACAGGCAAGCGCCCTATGATGGCGGTTACCGCAGAGCAGTTCGCCGATAACATTATTATTTCAGATGACAACCCTCGCAGTGAAGACCCGGCATTGATTGTTAAAGACATGCTGGCAGGTTTAAGTGAGCCTGAAGTCGCCTTTGTTGAACACGATCGCTTTCAGGCGGTTAAGTTTGCTCTAGAGCAGGCGGGTAATAACGACATTATTCTTCTGGCTGGTAAAGGCCATGAGGATTACCAAGTATTAAAAGACAAAACGATCCACTATTCGGATCGAGAGTCAGCACTACAACTTTTAGGTATTTCATAATGATTGATGTATCACTCGAGCAGATCTGCTCCGTGGTCAGTGGTCAGCTGATAGAGGCTGGCAAATCGAGCAATAGTTTGATCAATGCGGTTTCTACTGATACTCGCACCGTTGAAGAAGGTGCACTGTTTGTTGCTCTCGTAGGTGAACGTTTTGATGCGCATGATTTTTGTGGTCAGGCTGTTGAGGCCAATGCGAGTGCGTTATTAGTTCAACGAAAACTTGACCTAAATATTACTCAAGTTGTTGTTGAAGACACTAAACTTGCTTTAGGTCAGCTAAGTGCTTGGATCCACAAACAATGTAACGTGCCAACCATGGCGATAACAGGAAGCTGTGGCAAAACGACCGTCAAAGAGATGGTCGCGAGTATTCTACAACAACGTGGCAAAGTGCTGTTTACAGCGGGTAACTTCAATAATGATATTGGAGTACCACTAACCTTGCTGCGCAGTGAACCCAATGACGACTATGCCGTGATAGAACTGGGCGCGAACCACATTGGTGAAATTGCCTATACCACGCAGCTTGTGAAACCACAGGTGGCCTTAGTGAATAACGTTGCTGCCGCGCATCTAGAGGGCTTTGGCTCAATTGATGGTGTTAAACAAGCGAAAGGCGAAATTTTTCAGGGGCTTGCTGCTGGTGATACTGCTATTGTTAACCTAGAGAGCAATGGTGGTGACTTCTGGAAAGATGTGCTTGCAGACAAAAACGTACTGACCTTTTCTGAAAGTGATGACACGGCGGATTACTTTTCGACGAATATTCGCATCAACGAGCAGGGTGAAGCTTGCTTTGATATGCAGACCCCGCAAGGTGCTATCGATGTCGAACTTGGCATTATTGGTCAGCACAATGTAGCCAACGCATTAGCCGCAGCAGCACTGAGCATTCAATTCGGTGCCACGCTTGCAGAAATTAAAAGCGGTTTAGCGAATCTCATCTCAGTTAAAGGCCGAGTTGAGGTTCAACAATTAAGTCAGAATATCAAGCTGATAGATGACAGTTACAACGCCAGTGTACCGGCAATGAAGGCTGCAGCTAAATTGTTGTCGAGCTTCAAAGGTCAGCGTTGGTTGATTTTAGGCAATATGGCTGAGTTAGGCGATGAAAGCCTTGCACTTCACCGTCAAGTCGGTGAATATGCTGCCCCATTCGCTTTTGAGCATGTACTCACTTACGGTGATGATACCAAGGTGATTAGTGAAGTGTGTAACGGCACTCACTTTGCAACGCATGAAGCGATGATCGCGCACATAGAGCAGCACTTGAGCTTGCCAGAAAACGCGCCACATACCTTGTTGGTAAAAGGCGCCAATAGTGCAGGAATGAGTAAAATAGCCGCTGCTTTAAAGGAGAACTTTTCATGATAATTTGGCTTGCAGAGCTACTACAGCCACACTTTTCTTTTTTCCGTTTGTTCGAATACTTATCGTTTCGTGCAATCGCGAGCATTTTGACGGCTTTATGTCTGTCGCTGTGGATGGGACCTCGTTTAATTGAGCGTCTGCAAATGCTGCAAATTGGCCAAGTTGTTCGTAATGACGGCCCAGAGTCTCACTTCAGTAAGCGTGGTACACCAACCATGGGTGGTGTGATGATCCTTGCTGCGATCATCATTACGGTCTTACTTTGGGCTGACTTATCAAACCCTTACGTTTGGGCCGTACTTGCCGTGCTAGGCGGTTACGGTGCAGTTGGTTTTGTTGATGATTATCGTAAAGTCGTTCGTAAGAACACTGATGGCTTGATTGCGCGTTGGAAGTACTTCTGGCAATCGGCTATTGCATTGGTTGTGGCGTTTGCTCTGTATGCTCATGGGCAAGACACTGCTGCGACACAATTAGTGGTGCCTTTCTTTAAAGATGTGATGCCACAACTTGGTTTACTGTACATTGTTCTAACTTACTTTGTTATTGTGGGTACCAGTAACGCGGTAAACCTAACTGATGGCCTAGATGGCTTGGCGATTATGCCAACGGTTATGGTTGCTGCGGGTTTTGCTGTTATCGCTTGGGCGACAGGTAACGTTAACTTTGCAGCATACCTACACATTCCATACATCCCATACACCTCTGAACTGGTGGTGGTATGTACTGCTATCGTTGGTGCAGGCCTTGGCTTCCTATGGTTTAACACTTACCCAGCACAAGTATTCATGGGCGATGTTGGCTCTCTAGCACTGGGTGGTGCGTTAGGTGTGATTGCGGTACTCGTTCGTCAAGAGTTGGTACTAGTGATCATGGGTGGTGTGTTTGTAATGGAGACTCTGTCAGTGATTCTGCAGGTGGGCTCTTACAAATTGCGTGGTCAGCGTATTTTCCGCATGGCACCGATTCACCACCACTATGAACTTAAAGGTTGGCCAGAGCCGCGTGTTATCGTGCGTTTTTGGATAATCTCAATGGTATTAGTACTGGTTGGCCTAGCGACACTGAAAGTTCGTTAATCCTATGTGAGCCTCTGAGTAGGGGCTCTTTAAAACTATTAAGAGCATCTTGTTTAAATGGAACGTTGGCAAAATATTCAAAATGTAGTGGTTGTGGGGCTCGGTATTACTGGGCTCTCTGTCGTTAAACATCTCGTAAAATATCAGCCTCATACTCATGTGAAGGTGATTGATACGCGAGAGCTACCACCAGGAAAGGAATCTTTGCCTGAGTCGGTAGAGCTGCATTCTGGAAGCTGGAATAGCCAATGGTTAGCGGAAGCTGATTTGGTGGTAGCTAACCCAGGTATCGCCTTAGCAACCCCTGAAATTCAAGATGTGCTTCAAGCAGGTACGCCTGTTGTCGGTGACATTGAGTTGTTTGGCTGGGCGGTGAATAAACCTGTCGTGGCGATTACTGGTTCAAACGGCAAGAGTACCGTGACGGATTTGACAGGCGTACTTGCTAAAGCGGCTGGCCTTAACGTTGGTGTCGGTGGCAATATTGGTATTCCGGCTTTAGACCTTCTTGAGCTTGATGCAGATTTATATGTGCTTGAGCTTTCAAGCTTCCAGTTAGAAACCACATCGAATTTAAAACTTGCCGCTGCGGCATTCTTAAATCTGTCTGAAGATCATATGGATCGCTATCAAGGCATGGCTGATTACCGTGAGGCCAAGTTAAGAATCTTTAATAACGCGCAGTGTGCGACTGTTAATCGTGAAGACAAAGAGACTTACCCTGACCAGACAATGCCATTGTTGACTTTTGGCCTAGATAACCAAGAGTTTGGTGTATCAACGATTGATAGTACTGAGTGGTTGGTCGATCACGGTAAACCTGTCCTTGCTACCCAAGATTTAACATTGGTTGGACGTCACAATGTGGCGAATGCGTTAGTCTCACTTGCACTATTGAAGCAAGTTGGTATCGACTACAGCAAAAGTCTTGATGCTTTGAAGGCCTATAACGGTTTGACGCATCGTTGCCAAGTCGTGGCTGACAAGCGCGAAATCAAATGGGTTAATGACTCCAAAGCAACGAATGTAGCCAGCACATTGGCAGCCCTGTCTGGGTTGGAGTATCAAGGTACGTTATATCTTTTGGTTGGCGGCGTTGGTAAAGGTGCTGACTTTAGTGAGCTTGAACCAGTATTGGCGCAACTTGAGCGTGTTCAGCTGTGTTGTTTCGGTGAAGATGCAGATCAATTCATGCCTCTGCACCCATCGGCACAAAAGTTCGATACCATGCAGCAGATAATCGAATCTATCTCGCCACAGCTGGTGGCTGGAGATATGGTGATGCTGTCTCCGGCGTGCGCAAGCTTCGATCAATTTAATAATTTCATGGCAAGAGGTGATGCGTTCACTGAGCTTGCTCATGAGTATGCTTAACGTGTTGAAGGACTAACATTCAGTGCAAAGAGTCAAAGAGATTAATCAATCCATCTGGCAGTGGCTAAACCGTGCTACTCCCGAGGCGCTTTACGATCGTCAATTGGTGTGGATTGCTCTTGGGCTAATGCTGACAGGTTTGGTGATGGTGACGTCTGCTTCGTTCCCCATCAGTGCTCGTTTAACCGATCAGCCGTTTCACTTTATGTTCCGTCATGCCATCTTCCTTGTATTGGCGTTAGGTGTCTCTAGCGTCATATTGCAAATCCCGATGCAACGCTGGTTTCAATACAGTATGTATCTACTGGGCTTGTCCTTCTTCTTGCTGATTGTGGTATTAGCCGTCGGTAAGTCGGTTAACGGCGCATCGCGTTGGATCCCATTAGGGCTATTTAACTTACAACCCGCTGAAGTCGCCAAGTTATCGCTGTTTATTTTTATGGCGGGCTACTTGGTTCGGAAGCAAGATGAAGTGAGAAAAACCTTCTTCGGTGGTTTTGGTAAACCGATCATGGTATTCGGCGCTTTTGCCGTGCTGCTGCTAGGCCAGCCCGATTTAGGTACTGTGGTCGTAATGCTAGTGACCCTGTTCGGCATGCTATTCATTGCTGGTGCCAAGCTTTCACAGTTTATCGCCTTGATGGTGGCAGGTATTGCCGCGGTCGTCGGTTTGATTGTTATAGAACCTTATCGTGTTCGACGTGTTACCTCATTCTGGGAACCTTGGAACGACCCGTTCGGCAGTGGTTACCAGTTAACTCAGTCATTGATGGCGTTTGGCCGTGGTGATTGGATGGGGCAAGGGCTTGGTAACTCGATTCAAAAACTCGAATACTTACCAGAAGCGCATACCGATTTTGTATTTGCAGTGTTGGCTGAAGAGCTTGGCTTTGTCGGTGTTACCTTAGTATTAATGTTGATCTTCAGCTTGGTGTTAAAAGCCATTCTGATAGGTAAAAAAGCCTTTGAACACGATCAAGTGTTCAGCGGCTATCTGGCTTTTGGTATTGGTATTTGGTTTGCGTTTCAGACGCTTGTTAACGTAGGTGCTGCATCTGGCATCGTTCCGACCAAAGGTCTAACCCTACCGCTAATCAGTTATGGTGGTTCGAGTTTAATTGTTATGTCTGTGGCGGTATCAATGCTGCTGCGCATTGACCATGAATGCCGAATGCAACAAAAAGAACAAGCTGATAGTCAAAACGAATTAGTAGAATAAGAATCTAACGTGATGAAACAAAACAAAAAACTTTTAGTGATGGCTGGTGGTACTGGCGGTCACGTTTTCCCAGGGTTAGCAGTAGCGAAAAAGCTTCAGCAACAAGGTTGGGAAATTCGCTGGTTAGGCACAGCAGACAGAATGGAAGCGGATTTAGTGCCAAAGCATGGCATTGAAATCGACTTCATCAAAGTGAAAGGCCTGCGTGGTCAAGGCATTAGCAAGTTAATTAAAGCGCCGTTCCAGATTATTAATGCCATACTTCAAGCAAGGCAACACATCAAAGCATGGCAGCCTGATGTGGTACTTGGTATGGGTGGCTACGTGAGTGGCCCGGGTGGTATCGCGGCATGGTTGTCTGGCATTCCAGTGGTTCTCCATGAACAAAATGCAGTGGCAGGTTTAACCAACCAATGGCTGTCTAAGATTGCTAAAAAGGTTTTCCAAGCTTTCCCTGGTGCGTTTCCTACTGCAGAAGTGGTGGGTAACCCAGTACGCGAAGATGTGGTTGCCTTAGCTGAACCCGAGCAACGCATGGCTGAGCGTGATGGTGACATCCGCATCTTGGTTATGGGCGGCAGTCAGGGCGCAAAAATCCTAAACGATACCTTGCCAGTAACGATGGCGCAGCTTGGTGAAGGCTTCACTGTGATGCACCAAGCGGGTAAGAACAATCAACAACAAGTTATTGAGCAATACAAATCACATTCTGTTGGTAATGTTCAAGTGACTGAATTTATTGATGATGTGGCGCAAGCTTATGAGTGGGCAGATCTATTAGTGTGTCGCTCAGGTGCATTAACCGTATCAGAAGTGTCTGCGGCAGGTGTCGGTTCTATCTTCGTTCCGTTTATGCACAAAGACAGACAACAAGCGTTGAATGCCGACCATTTAGTTGAATGTGGCGCAGCGTTAATGATTGAACAGCCTCAACTAACGGCTGATAAGCTAGCGAACACTATCGCGCAGCTTGATAGAAATGAATTAAAAATGATGGCAACAAAAGCTCGTCAAGCCGCCAAGCTTGATGCTGATGTGACCGTCGCTGAAGCGATTAAAGCTTTAGCAAAATAATGAGATTGAATTGATGACGATTGAACATACCCAAGACTTAGCGCAAATCCGTGCAATGGTGCCAGAGATGCGCCGTGTTAAATCTATCCACTTCATTGGTATTGGTGGTGCCGGAATGAGCGGGATTGCTGAAGTCTTGCTAAATGAAGGCTACCAGATCACGGGTTCTGATATTGCTCAAAACCCAGTGACTGATCGTTTAGTTAGCAAGGGTGCGACCGTTTATATCGGTCACCAAGCGAGTAACGTTGCCGACGCAAGTGTGGTGGTTGTTTCAACCGCTATCAACGAAGAAAACCCAGAAATTATTGCAGCTCGTGAAGCGCGCACACCGATCGTTCGTCGTGCAGAAATGCTGGCTGAGCTGATGCGTTTTCGTCACGGTATTGCTGTGGCAGGTACGCACGGTAAAACAACCACGACTGCGCTAGTGACACAGATTTACTCGGAAGCCGGCCTAGATCCAACCTTCGTAAACGGTGGTTTGGTGAAAAGTGCAGGCACAAACGCACGTTTAGGTTCAAGCCGTATCCTTATCGCTGAAGCTGATGAAAGTGATGCGTCATTCTTACATCTGCAACCTATGGTTAGTATCGTGACAAACATTGAAGCGGATCATATGGATACCTATGGCGGCGATTTCGAAACGCTAAAGCAGACATTTATTGATTTTTTACACAACCTGCCGTTCTACGGCCAGGCTGTGATGTGTGTAGATGATCCTGTTGTACGTGAACTTATCCCTCAGGTGAGCCGCCAAGTGATTACTTACGGCTTCTCTGAAGACGCAGATATTCGTATTGAAAACTACGTACAAGAAGGTCAACAAGGCAAGTTTACGGTTGTACGTGAAGGTAAAGCTAACTTAGATATCACGTTGAACATTCCAGGTCGCCACAACGCATTGAATGCATCGGCTGCGATTGCTGTTGCAACAGAAGATGACATCAGCGATGAAGCGATTCTCAAAGC
The DNA here is from genome assembly GCF_041471965.1 of Vibrio sp. 10N.261.51.A3. Lineage (NCBI taxonomy): Bacteria > Pseudomonadati > Pseudomonadota > Gammaproteobacteria > Vibrionales > Vibrionaceae > Vibrio > Vibrio sp. 10N.261.51.A3. The sequence continues at coordinate 16,630 of NZ_JBFRPK010000031.1, read as the reverse complement.
GATGGCGGGAACGGAAGGCACGGGTCGCCGTTTCGATCACCTAGGTGAGTATGAAACAGGTAAAGGCGTTGCAATGCTGGTCGATGATTACGGTCATCACCCAACCGAAGTTGATGTGACGATTCAAGCTGCTCGTAGTGGCTGGACTGATAAACGTCTTGTTATGATCTTCCAACCGCACCGTTATAGCCGTACTCGCGATCTGTATGATGATTTCGCGAACGTTCTTGAGCAGGTTGATGTCCTAATTCTGTTAGATGTTTATTCTGCAGGTGAGAAACCTATTGCAGGGGCTGACGGACGTTCATTAAGTCGAACTATTCGTGGGCGTGGTAAGATAGACCCAATCTTTGTTGCCGATATCAACGCACTGCCATCGGCTTTAGCCAACGTAATTCAAGGCGGTGACCTTGTTTTAACGCAGGGTGCAGGCGATGTTGGTCGAGTAGCGAAGCAGTTGGAATCGTTACAGTTAGACATTAATAAAATGCAGAACGCGTAACAGAATACTGTCTACAGACTGTGGTCAATCGCTCACTTCTTGCGATTGACCTAAAATTGACCAAAAATCTTATTATCAACGTTTGATAGTTTGATTTTGCTCAGTATAATTCATAGGTTAAAGTAAGTGCTTTTACCTCTATTACGAAGATAGGGAATAGAATTGCGAACCAACGACAGGGAATGCGGGCTTTGGTAGAAAGTACTTTTAGCGAAAACCGCCACCTATTCAGTTTACCGTCGCTCAAGAAACACGCCTTAGGCGGGTCTTTTTTTGTCATGGTATTGCTATTCATTGGGTTTCTTTTCTATACCACACTAACTTGGATGTGGGACGATCAGCGATTGCCTCTCTCCAAAATAGTACTTCAAGGCGACTTAACTTACGTAACCGCTGGTGATGTTCAACATGCCTTTAGCGAGCTAGAGCACATTGGAACCTTCATGTCGCAAGACATCGGTGTGTTGCAAGACAGTTTAGAAGCGTTACCTTGGGTTTCAGTGGTCTCCATTCGTAAGCAGTGGCCAGACACAATAAAAGTATTTTTGACTGAGTACCATGCGGCAGCAATCTGGAACGGTAACATGCTGCTGAATGACGATGGTCAGGTGTTTAATGGTGATATCGGCCTGTTGAAGGGCGATAGAGTTAAGCTTTACGGCCCAGACGGCACCAGCCAAGAAGTGATAGAAAAGTGGCGACAGATAACCCCTTTGATTAACAGTCTAGGGTTAACCGTTACCTCTCTCGTTCTCAATGAGCGTCGCGCTTGGCAAATAATCCTAGATAACGGTATCCGTTTAGAACTAGGTAAAGATTCTTTAGATGAGCGTGTTGAACGCTTCATTTCGCTTTACAACGAACTTGGTAGTAAAGCGAATCAAGTGAGCTACATCGACCTCAGGTATGATACGGGAGCCGCTGTAGGCTGGTTTCCAGAGCAAGAGTTAGAAGAGAGCACAGATGACTAAGACCGCAGATGACAACATAATCGTTGGTCTTGATATAGGCACTGCGACCATATCAGCTCTGGTTGGTGAAATATTGCCTGATGGTCAAATCAATATCATTGGCTCTGGGCAAAGCCCATCCAGAGGTATGGATAAAGGTGGTGTGAACGACCTAGAGTCGGTAGTTAAGTCAGTTCAGCGAGCAATTGATCAAGCAGAGTTGATGGCGGAATGCCAAATCAGCAATGTGTTTATCTCGCTATCAGGCAAACATATCGCAAGCCGAATTGAAAAAGGCATGGGCACTATCTCTGATGAAGAGGTGTCTCAAGACGATATGGATCGAGCGATCCATACCGCGAAATCAATTAAAATAGGTGATGAGCAGAGAATTCTGCACGTGATCCCACAAGAATTTACCATTGATTATCAAGAAGGGATTAAGAACCCACTTGGCTTATCTGGTGTTCGAATGGAAGTCAGTGTTCACCTAATTTCTTGCCATAGCGACATGGCGAGAAACATTATTAAAGCTGTTGAACGATGTGGTCTCACAGTAGAACAAATCGTGTTTTCAGGACTTGCCTCAAGCAATGCGGTAATTACTGAAGACGAGAGAGAGCTTGGAGTATGTGTTGTCGATATCGGTGCGGGTACAATGGATATTTCCATTTGGACTGGCGGCGCACTTCGACACACAGAAGTCTTTTCCTACGCAGGAAATGCAGTAACCAGTGATATTGCCTTCGCTTTCGGCACGCCAGTGAGCGATGCTGAAGAGATAAAAGTAAACCATGGTTGCGCTCTGAGTGAACTCGTAAGCAAGGATGACTCTGTTAACGTCCCAAGTGTTGGTGGTCGCCCATCGAGAAGTTTGCAACGACAAACTTTGTCGGAAGTGATTGAACCACGTTACACTGAACTTATGGGTCTCGTTAACCAAACTATTGATACGGTTCAATTACAGCTACGAGATGAAGGTATTAAACACCACCTTGCAGCTGGCGTCGTTCTTACTGGTGGAGCGGCACAAATTGACGGATTGGTAGAGTGTGCGGAACGTGTTTTCCGCAATCAAGTTCGAGTTGGTAAGCCGTTAGAAGTTAGTGGCTTAACTGACTATGTTAAAGAGCCGTATCATTCTACGGCGGTTGGTTTACTTCATTACGCAAGAGATTGTCAGATCAGTGATGAAGGTGATTACAGCGAACCTAAGCGTTCAGCACCTTCTATGTCTGGTTTATTTGGCAAATTGCGTAATTGGATACAAAAAGAGTTTTAACCTGAGTTGCAGGAAAAAACGGAGATAACACATGTTTGAACCGATGATGGAAATGTCTGACGATGCAGTAATTAAAGTCGTTGGAGTTGGTGGCGGTGGCGGTAACGCTGTTGAGCACATGGTACGTGAATCAATCGAAGGCGTAGAATTCATCAGTGTTAACACTGATGCACAAGCACTTCGTAAAACAAGCGTGAGCAGCGTGATCCAAATTGGTGGTGATATCACTAAAGGTTTGGGCGCTGGTGCAAACCCACAAGTAGGCCGTGATGCAGCTCTCGAAGATCGAGAAAGAATTAAAGAAGTTCTAACTGGCGCCGATATGGTATTTATCGCAGCTGGTATGGGCGGTGGTACTGGTACAGGTGCTGCTCCAGTTATTGCTGAAGTTGCGAAAGAGTTGGGTGTGCTGACGGTTGCTGTTGTAACTAAGCCATTTAGCTTTGAAGGCAAAAAGCGTTTAGCGTTTGCTGAGCAAGGTATTGAAGAGCTTTCTAAACATGTGGATTCATTAATTACGATTCCAAATGAAAAGCTACTTAAAGTACTTGGCCGCGGCGTAACTCTGCTAGAAGCTTTCGCAAGTGCAAATGATGTACTTAAAAACGCTGTACAAGGTATCGCTGAGCTAATTACTCGCCCTGGTATGATTAACGTCGATTTCGCGGATGTTCGCACCGTAATGTCTGAGATGGGTCATGCAATGATGGGTAGCGGTATCGCAAAAGGTGAAGACCGTGCTGAAGAAGCTGCTGAAACGGCAATTTCTAGCCCACTACTAGAAGACATCGACCTAGCTGGCGCACGTGGCGTTCTTGTGAACATCACAGCAGGCCTAGATATGCGTCTAGATGAATTCGAAACAGTAGGTAATACAGTTAAGGCATTCGCATCTGATAACGCAACAGTTGTGATTGGTACTTCTCTAGACCCTGATATGACGGATGAAATCCGTGTAACTGTTGTAGCAACAGGTATCGGCACAGAGAAAAAACCAGACATTACATTAGTTGCTGGTGGTAAAGCTAAGGTTGCACCAACTCCTCAACCACAGGTAGCGGCTCAAACTGCACCAAAAGTGGAAGAGAAAGTGGCACAACCATTGCAAGAAAAAACTGAGGTTAAACCTCAAGTTAAGCCGCAGCCAACAACGTCACCTGTTTCTTCAGGTACAGGCGCTAGCCAAAGTGCAGCACCTAAGGCTGAGAAAGAGAGTGGATACTTAGATATTCCAGCATTCTTACGACGTCAGGCTGATTAACAAATACCCAAAATTTGACTATCGTCGAATTAATGGTAAAATTCGCGGTCGGTAAATACTGACCGTGATTTGTAGCACTGATAACGAGGCAAGCAGATGATCAGACAACGTACTCTGAAAGAAATTGTGAAAACAACTGGTGTGGGTCTCCACTCTGGTCGTAAAGTCACACTTACTCTTCGCCCGGCAGCTGCAAATACAGGTATTGTTTATCGTCGTACAGATGTAAATCCACCTGTAGATTTCCCAGCTGATCCAGCGTCAGTTCGTGACACTATGCTATGTACAGCTCTTGTTAATGACGAAGGCGTACGTATCTCTACAGTGGAACACCTTAACGCAGCTTTAGCGGGTATGGGCATCGACAACATTATTGTTGAAGTAGATGCTCCTGAAATCCCAATTATGGATGGTAGCGCAAGCCCATTCGTATACTTGCTACAGCAAGCGGGTGTAGAAACACTGAATGCAGCGAAGCGTTTTATTCGTATCAAAAAGCCTATCCGTTTTGAAGATGGCGATAAGTGGGCAGAATTTGTTCCATTTAACGGCTTCCGTATGGACTTTGAGATCGACTTTAACCACCCAGCAATTGAATCTGATGAGCAACGTTTGTTGTTTGATTTCTCTTCACAAGGTTTTGTGAAAGAAATTTCTCGCGCTCGTACTTTCGGCTTCATGCGCGACATTGAGTATCTACAATCTCAAAACCTAGTACTTGGTGGTAGCTTTGATAATGCTATCGTACTGGACGAATACCGAATTCTTAATGAAGAAGGTCTACGTTTTGACAATGAGTTCGTAACTCATAAAGTACTAGATGCGATTGGTGACTTGTACATGTGTGGACACGCTATTATTGGTGAGTTCCGTGCATACAAATCAGGTCACGGCCTAAACAACCAACTACTACGTGCAGTACTTGCTGACGCAGAAGCTTGGGAATGGGCAACATTCGAAGAAGAAGTAGGCTCTCCTGTTGCATTTGCTGAGCCAGGAATGGTTCTAGCGTAATTGTTGTTTACAACAATATAAGATTTCGAAAACCAGGTCATTGACCTGGTTTTTTTGTATCTATTTTCCAGATACAGTGTCGTCAACATCCGAAAGTTGTCTCCCAATGAGCTGCAGTCTGGCTAATCCATCAGCAATTAGAAAGAAAAGTTCCAAGCACATCAAACAAATGGGGTTATAAATGGTCGTTGGTGTGAAAATTACTTACACTAAAGGGCATTAATTTTAACTCAAGCCTTGAAAACTCTACTCTCAAGTACAATATCAAAGATACTAGATTTATCTCAGTATCCTTGGTTAGTAACTGAAGACTAGTTCATAGCTAGTAGAGACACTGACGGCATTTAAAATAGATCGCGGACGATCTGAGAACGAAGAGATTCCAAGCACATGATTACTAAGCTGCTGACAAAGGTAATTGGCAGTCGCAATGACAGAACACTGCGCCGCCTTAGAAAAATTGTAAAAGAAATTAATAACTTCGAACCAACGTTTGAAGCACTTTCAGACGAAGAACTAAAAGCAAAAACGGTTGAGTTTCGTGAGCGCTTAGATAAAGGTGAATCGCTAGACCAACTTCTACCTGAAGCATTTGCTACGGTACGTGAAGCGTCTAAGCGTGTTTACGGCATGCGTCACTTTGACGTGCAAATGATTGGTGGCATGGTTCTAAATGCTGGCCAAATTGCAGAAATGCGTACTGGTGAAGGTAAGACTCTTACAGCAACCCTACCAGCTTATCTTAACGCCCTACCTAGCAAAGGTGTTCACGTAGTAACGGTGAACGACTACCTAGCGAAGCGTGATGCGGAAACAAACCGCCCATTATTTGAATTCCTTGGTATGACTGTTGGCGTGAACGTGCCAAACATGGCTCCACCAGAGAAGAAAGAAGCGTACCAAGCGGATATCCTATACGGAACAAACAACGAGTTTGGCTTCGATTACCTACGTGACAACATGGCTTTCCGTGCTGAAGATCGTGTTCAACGTGAGCGCTTCTTTGCAGTTGTCGATGAGGTTGACTCAATCTTAATCGATGAAGCTCGTACTCCACTTATTATCTCTGGCCCAGCTGAAGATAGTTCAGATCTTTACACGCGTATTAACACGTTGATCCCTAACCTTGAGCGCCAAGATAAAGAAGATTCTGAAGAGTACCGTGGTGAAGGTCACTACACCATGGACGAGAAATCGAAACAAGTTCACCTGACTGAAAACGGTCAAGAATTTGTAGAAGAGCTAATGGTCAAAAACGGCCTGATGGAAGAGGGTGATACGCTTTACTCTCCGACAAACATCAGCTTATTGCACCATGTTAATGCAGCGCTGCGTGCACACGTACTGTTTGAGAAAGACGTCGACTACATCGTTACTGAAGAAGGCGAAGTGGTTATCGTTGATGAACATACTGGTCGTACTATGCCAGGTCGTCGTTGGTCTGAAGGTTTACACCAAGCTGTTGAAGCTAAAGAAGGTGTGAAGATTCAGAATGAAAACCAGACGCTAGCATCGATTACATTCCAGAACTTCTTCCGTCTATACGAAAAGCTGTCAGGTATGACAGGTACAGCCGATACAGAAGCTTTCGAATTCCAGTCTATCTACGGCCTAGAAACAGTGGTTATCCCAACCAACAAGCCTATGGTTCGTAACGATATGCCAGATGTGGTTTATCGTACCGAAGAAGACAAGTTCAATGCGATCATTGAAGACATCAAAGACCGTGTAGCTGCTGGTCAGCCATCATTGGTTGGTACGGTTTCTATCGAGAAGTCTGAACTACTGTCTAACGCACTGAAAAAAGCAAAAATTAAGCACAGCGTTCTAAATGCTAAATTCCACGAAATGGAAGCAGAGATCGTTGCACAAGCTGGTATGCCGAGTGCGGTAACTATCGCAACTAACATGGCTGGTCGTGGTACCGATATCGTATTAGGTGGTAGCTGGCAGGCACAAGTTGAGAAGCTAGAGAATCCAACCAAAGAGCAGATCGAGAAGATCAAAGCTGACTGGAGAGTAATCCACGATAAAGTGCTTGAGTCAGGTGGTCTGCACATCATTGGTACTGAGCGTCATGAATCTCGCCGTATCGACAACCAGCTACGTGGTCGTTCTGGTCGTCAAGGTGATGCGGGTTCTTCTCGTTTCTACCTATCAATGGAAGATTCTCTGCTACGTATCTTCACATCGGATCGTATGGCTGGTCTTATCCAAAGTGGTATGGACGAAGGCGAAGCGATCGAATCTAAGATGCTTTCTCGCTCAATTGAAAAAGCACAACGTAAAGTTGAAGGTCGTAACTTCGATATTCGTAAGCAGCTTCTTGAGTACGATGATGTAGCCAATGACCAACGTAAAGTGGTTTATGAGCTTCGTGATGAACTGATGAGCTCTGACGATATCAGCGAGATGATCGAACACAACCGTGAAGATGTATTGGCATCAGTGATTGATGAATACATCGCACCTCAGTCTCTTGAAGATATGTGGGATATCGCGGGTCTGCAAGATCGTCTGAAGAATGACTTCGATCTAGACTTTGATATTCAAGGTTGGTTAGACGAAGACGACAAGCTTTATGAAGAAGCATTGCGTGAGCGTATTCTTGCTATGGCGGTTGATTCGTACAAACAGAAAGAAGAAGTGGTTGGTGCTCAAGTACTGCGTAACTTCGAGAAATCTGTGATGCTACAAACGCTAGACGGCCTTTGGAAAGAGCACTTGGCTGCGATGGATCACCTTCGTCAAGGTATCCACTTACGTGGTTATGCTCAGAAGAACCCGAAACAAGAGTACAAGCGCGAGTCGTTTGAACTGTTTGAAGGCCTACTAGATGTACTGAAAACAGACGTTGTTACCATCCTTTCTAAAGTGCGCGTTCAGCAACAAGAAGAAGTTGAAAAGATGGAAGCTCAACGTCAAGCTCAAGCTGAAGAAGCGGCGCGTCGTGCACAAGCGCAACATGCAACAGCTGAAAACCAGCTAGCTGACGATGAAGCTGAAGCGGCATCTCCACAAACGGTAGTGCGTGACGAGCGTAAAGTTGGCCGTAACGAGCCATGCCCATGTGGTAGCGGTAAGAAGTACAAGCAGTGTCACGGTAAAATCGCGTAAGTTTAATGAATCGTTGCTGTAGCGCATGATAGCTGCGTTGGTGGTACTCACTTACAGTCGTAAGCTCCGTGCCACCGCCTTGCTCTCATACACTACAACTTAGCTTCATAAAACTGACAAATAGAATATAAAGAGTCGCTTAGGCGGCTCTTTTTGTATGTAAATTTCATGGCTTACTTTGTTACGCAAGGAAGTTGTCATTCCCTATAGCGAGGAGTGAGCGTAGTAGGGAATCTTGTTTAGTTAGGCTCGCGTAGTTTTAGATCCCCAACTCAGTCGTTCCTCTTTCTTGAGGATGACGTATTTAGGGACTATGTGAGTTCAGCGTTTTATTAAGGAACACCATCAATGAAAAGAATCCATATCGTAGCGGGTATTATCTTCAATCAAGATAAGTCACAGGTCTTTATCACTAAGCGTCCAGATGACAAGCACAAAGGTGGCTTCTGGGAATTTCCAGGTGGCAAGGTTGAAGAGGGCGAAACTATTGAGCAAGCGATGACTCGCGAGCTTGATGAAGAGGTCGGTATCAAGGTGACCGAGCAGTCTCTGTTTGAGCATCTTGAATTTGATTACACGGATAAGTCACTTAAGTTCGATTTCATTCTCGTGACTGATTTTGAAGAGCAGCCTTATGGTAAAGAAGGTCAGCAAGGTGAATGGGTAAGCCTAGAATCATTGAATCAATACGCCTTCCCAGAGGCAAATGTGCCAATTTTAGAGCGAGTAATAAAAGAGTTTTCGTAATTGCTAGCCTGAGTTTGAGATTGTTGTTAGTTTAAAGAGATTAATCGATTGAACGTTGCTGCAAGAGATAAGTGGCAACGGTAACCAAAACAATGGAGATATTCGCAGTGGTAAGAATTGCAATTGCAGGAGCAGCGGGCCGCATGGGCCGCAACTTGGTGAAAGCCGCTCATCATAATTCAGAAGCAAGTGTTGGAGCTGGTTCAGAGCGTCCAGAGTCATCTTTGGTCGGCGTAGATGTCGGCGAGTTATGCGGTGAAGGTCGTTTTGATGTTGCTTTAGTCGATGATTTGTCTAAAGCCATCGAAGAGTTTGATGTGATTGTCGATTTTACTGCCCCTGTTAGCACATTAGCGAATATTGAACTTTGTAAACGTCACGGTAAAAAACTGATCATCGGTACAACGGGCTTCTCTGAAGAAGAGAAGCAGGTAATTGATGCTGCTTCAAAAGAGATGGCTATCGTAATGGCACCTAACTACAGCGTTGGTGTGAACCTGGTCTTTAAGCTGCTAGAGAAGGCCGCTAAAGTGATGGGCGATTACTGTGATGTCGAGATCGTTGAGGCTCATCACCGTCATAAAGTCGATGCACCGTCAGGTACTGCGATTGGGATGGGCGAAGCTATTGCGGGTGCGATGGGCAACGAGCTGAACGATGTAGCTGTATGGTCACGCGAAGGTATTACTGGTGAGCGTACTAAAGATGAGATTGGTTTCGCGACGATTCGTGCCGGTGACATTATTGGTGAACACACCGCTATGTTTGCTGATATCGGTGAACGAGTGGAAATTACCCATAAAGCCACTGATAGAATGACCTTTGCTAATGGCGCAATCAAGGCCGCGGTTTGGTTAAATGATAAACCAGCAGGCTTTTATACCATGACGGATGTGCTTGGTTTGAATGACCTATAAATAGATATTTATGCGCTGGCAATTGCCGGCGCTTTCTTTATTTGGTGCCTTTTCCTTAGTAAACTCACTTCTACGATCTTCCTTTTGCTTTCTTATTATCGCCTTTTTGACTCTATTTCTATGCTACTTATGTGGTCTTTAGTGTGTTTTTTGTTTTAGACCTTTAAATTACCATGTTTTCTCTTTGTATTTATCGATTGCGTTTTGTTGCTGATATTTTTGTTACTCTATGGTTGGCTAAAATGAGGGGTGAAAATTAGAAAATCGTAATATTCGAGCTAAATGCGTATGAAAGTTGAACTTTTGGAGCTTTGAGGGGGGAAATTGAATTAGTCCTTACAAATGTTTAATTTCTTTTGAGTTAAATGTTGACACGTATCACGCAGATCACTAAAATACCGCCAATTTGTCTAATTTCCATAAACACGCAGTTTTTGGTGTTGCAGGAAGGTAGATTTGCAAATTAAATCAATTTTAATGCATTTTTATTTCTGGAGGTTGTCTTGAAGAAGTCAGCACTACTCGTCCTAGAAGATGGGACAGTATTTCACGGTGAAGCCATTGGCGCTGTAGGTTCTGCAGTTGGTGAAGTCGTTTTTAATACCTCGATGACGGGGTACCAAGAAATCCTCACTGATCCTTCCTATTCTCAACAAATCGTTACCCTTACTTACCCTCACATTGGCAATACCGGAACCAATTCCGAAGACGAAGAATCTTCTTCAATCCACGCTCAAGGCCTTGTGATTCGCGATCTCCCTCTAATCGCTTCTAACTTCCGTAATGAACAATCCCTTTCTGATTACCTTAAGTCGCAAAACGTTGTTGGTATCGCTGATATCGATACTCGTAAGCTGACGCGTATTCTTCGTGAAAAAGGCGCACAGAACGGTTGTATCGTAGCTGGTAACAATTTAGACGAAGCTTTGGCTCTAGCTAAAGCAAAAGAATTCCCTGGCCTGAAAGGTATGGACCTTGCGAAAGAAGTTACAACAAAAGAAGCGTATCAATGGAAACAAGGTTCGTGGACGCTTACGGGTGGACTTCCTGAAGCGAAAGCAGACTCAGAATTGCCATACCACGTTGTTGCTTATGACTTCGGTGCAAAACGAAATATCCTACGAATGCTTGTTGACCGCGGCTGCCGCCTAACGGTTGTTCCTGCTGAGACTTCAGCTGAAGAAGTACTTGCTCTGAACCCAGACGGTGTTTTCCTTTCAAATGGCCCTGGTGACCCAGAACCATGTACTTACGCAATTGAAGCGACAAAAGTGTTCCTAGAAAAAGGTTTACCAATCTTCGGTATCTGTCTAGGTCACCAGATTCTTGCTCTTGCGTCAGGCGCTAAGACAGTGAAGATGAAGTTTGGTCACCACGGTGCAAACCACCCAGTGAAAGATTTAGATCGTGATGTTGTGATGATTACTTCGCAAAACCACGGCTTTGCTGCTGACGAAGAAACTCTTCCAGAGACACTACGTGCAACGCACAAATCACTATTTGATGGTTCTCTACAAGGTATTCACCGTACAGACAAACCAGCATTCAGCTTCCAAGGTCACCCTGAAGCGAGCCCAGGTCCAGAAGACGCAGCGCCGTTATTCGACCACTTTATTGAACTAATCAAACAGCACACAGCGTAATTCGGAGTAGTAGACAATGCCAAAACGTACTGACATTAAAAGTATTCTTATTCTAGGTGCTGGCCCGATCGTTATCGGCCAAGCATGTGAGTTCGATTACTCTGGTGCTCAAGCTTGTAAAGCGCTTCGCGAAGAAGGTTACCGAGTTATTCTTGTAAACTCGAACCCAGCGACAATCATGACTGACCCAGACATGGCAGATGCAACTTACATCGAGCCTATCCAATGGGAAGTTGTGCGTAACATCATCGCTAAAGAGAAGCCTGATGCAGTTCTACCTACTATGGGTGGCCAAACTGCATTGAACTGTGCTCTAGACCTAGAAAAGCACGGCGTTCTTGAAGAGTTCGGTGTTGAAATGATTGGTGCAACGGCTGACGCTATCGATAAAGCAGAAGACCGTTCACGCTTCGATAAAGCAATGAAAGCAATTGGCCTTGAGTGTCCAACTGCTGATACAGCGAAAACGATGGAAGAAGCTTACAAAGTTTTAGACATGGTTGGCTTCCCTTGTATCATTCGTCCATCGTTCACGATGGGTGGTACTGGTGGCGGTATCGCTTACAACAAAGAAGAATTTGAAGAAATCTGTCGTCGTGGTTTGGATCTATCTCCAACTAATGAACTTCTTATCGATGAATCACTTATCGGTTGGAAAGAGTACGAGATGGAAGTGGTTCGTGACAAAAACGACAACTGCATCATCGTATGTGCGATTGAAAACTTCGACCCAATGGGTATTCACACAGGTGACTCAATCACTGTGGCTCCAGCTCAAACGCTGACAGATAAAGAATACCAACTAATGCGTAACGCATCTCTAGCAGTACTGCGTGAGATTGGTGTTGAAACAGGTGGTTCAAACGTACAGTTTGGTATCAACCCGAAAGATGGCCGTATGGTTATCATCGAAATGAACCCACGTGTATCTCGCTCTTCTGCACTAGCATCTAAAGCAACAGGTTTCCCAATCGCTAAGATTGCAGCGAAACTGGCTGTTGGTTTCACGCTAGACGAGCTAATGAATGACATCACTGGCGGCGCAACTCCAGCATCATTCGAACCAACAATCGACTACGTAGTAACTAAGATTCCTCGTTTTAACTTCGAGAAGTTTGCAGGTGCTAACGACCGCCTAACGACGCAAATGAAGTCGGTTGGTGAAGTTATGGCTATCGGCCGTAACCAACAAGAATCTCTACAAAAAGCACTTCGCGGCCTAGAAGTTGGCGCGACTGGTTTTGACGAAATGGTAGACCTAGACGCACCAGATGCTCTAACGACTATCCGTCACGAACTTAAAGAAGCTGGCGCAGAGCGTATTTGGTACATCGCTGACGCATTCCGTGCTGGTATGTCGGTAGATGGTGTATTCAACCTAACGCAAATCGACCGTTGGTTCCTAGTTCAAATCGAAGACATCGTTAAGCTAGAGCAAGAACTTAAAGCGAAAGGCTTTGCTGGTCTAAATAAAGACGAGCTAAACAAGCTTAAGCGTAAAGGTTTTGCTGATGCGCGCCTATCTAAGATTCTAGGTGTAGCGGAAAGCGAAATCCGTCGTCTACGTGACCAATACGATATCCACCCGGTATACAAGCGTGTAGATACGTGTGCAGCTGAGTTCTCTTCAGATACGGCTTACATGTACTCATCTTACGATGACGAGTGTGAAGCAAACCCAACAGACAAAGAAAAAATCATGATTCTAGGCGGCGGTCCAAACCGTATCGGCCAAGGCATTGAATTTGACTACTGTTGTGTACACGCATCACTAGCGCTACGTGAAGATGGCTACGAAACTATCATGGTTAACTGTAACCCTGAGACAGTTTCTACAGACTACGATACGTCTGACCGTCTGTACTTCGAACCAGTAACTCTGGAAGACGTACTAGCAATCGCTCGTGTTGAGAAGCCAAAAGGCGTTATCGTTCAGTACGGTGGTCAAACGCCACTTAAACTGGCACGTGCTCTTGAAGCTGCTGGCGTACCAATCATCGGTACTAGCCCAGACGCAATCGACCGTGCAGAAGACCGTGAGCGTTTCCAAGTTGCTGTAGACCGTCTAGGCCTACTTCAACCAGAAAACGCGACAGTAACAACAATGGAGCAAGCGGTAGAGAAATCTCGTGAAATCGGCTTCCCACTTGTTGTACGTCCTTCTTACGTACTTGGTGGTCGTGCGATGGAAATCGTATACGACGAGCAAGACCTACGTCGCTACTTCAACGAAGCAGTTAGCGTATCCAACGAATCTCCAGTACTACTTGATAGCTTCCTAGATGACGCTGTTGAAGTAGACGTAGATGCGATTTGTGACGGTGAGCGCGTTGTAATCGGCGGTATTATGGAGCACATCGAGCAAGCGGGTGTTCACTCTGGTGACTCAGCATGTTCTCTTCCTGCATACACGCTAAGCCAAGAAATCCAAGACGTAATGCGCGAGCAAGTTGAAAAGCTAGCGTTCGAGTTGGGTGTTCGTGGTCTGATGAACACGCAGTTTGCTGTTAAGAACAATGAAGTGTACCTAATCGAGGTTAACCCTCGTGCAGCACGTACGGTTCCATTCGTATCTAAAGCAACTGGTGCGCCAATCGCTAAGATTGCCGCTCGTGTAATGGCGGGTCAATCTCTAGAGTCTCAAGGCTTTACGAAAGAAATCATCCCACCTTACTACTCAGTGAAAGAAGTTGTACTTCCATTCAACAAGTTCCCTGGTGTTGACCCACTGTTAGGCCCAGAAATGCGCTCTACTGGTGAAGTTATGGGTGTTGGTGCGACGTTCGCAGAAGCATACTCTAAAGCTGAATTGGGTTGTGGTAACATCTACCCAGAAGGCGGTCGTGCACTTCTTTCTGTTCGCGAAGGCGACAAAGAGCGTGTTGTTGACCTAGCATCTAAACTATCTAAGCTTGGTTACCAGCTAGACGCAACTCACGGTACTGCGGTTATCCTTGGCGAAGCGGGCATCAACCCACGTCTAGTAAACAAGGTACACGAAGGTCGTCCTCACATTCTTGACCGTATCAAGAACAACGAGTATACGTACATCGTGAACACTGCAGCTGGCCGTCAAGCGATTGAAGATTCTAAAGTTCTTCGTCGTGGTGCACTTGCTGAGAAAGTTAACTACACGACTACGCTAAATGCTGCATTCGCGACTTGTATGGCGCACACTGCAGACGCGAAAACGTCAGTAACTTCAGTTCAAGAGCTACACGCTCAGGTTAAAGCTTCTCAAGCTTAATCGCCTAAAGTGTATCGCTGATATGCGGATATAAATGCTCAAAGCCCACTCCTCGGAGTGGGCTTTTTTATGTCTGTTATTCCGCGGTAGCTTAATGATGAATATTTGGAATAGGTTAGAATCTTGTGTTTCGTTATTGCTCGTCTGCTGTGAGTGGTAACTTGTCGCTACACAGGATTTTAAGGCGTTGGGTATATGGAAATTACTCTAGAAATATTGGCTATCTTGTTTGTTGTTGCAACGGCAGCAGGCTTTATTGATGCAATGGCTGGCGGCGGTGGGTTACTGACTCTACCTGCATTGCTAGCGGCTGGAGTTCCACCCACGCAGGCACTGGCAACCAACAAACTCCAAAGCTCATTTGGCAGCTTCTCCGCGAGTTGGTATTTCGTGCGCAACGGTATCGTCAGCATCAAAGAGATGCGCCTTGCTATCTTTTGTACCTTTATTGGCTCTGCAATTGGCGCTGAGTTAGTCCAGCACATTGATGCGAGCCTACTGACCAGTGTTATCCCACTGCTGCTTATCGCTATCTCTCTCTATTTCCTGTTGGCACCCCAAACTAGAGCGTCTGAAGGAAAACAGAAGATCTCTGAGGCGATGTTTGCTCTGTGTATTGGTGGCGGCGTGGGTTTCTATGATGGCTTTTTTGGCCCGGGAACAGGTTCTATCTTCACCGTCTGCTTTGTTGCTATTGGTCACTTCTCGTTAGTCGATGCTACGGCGCGTACTAAAGTACTTAACTTTACCTCGAATATCGCTGCCTTAATTTTCTTTATTTTGGCTGGTTTGCCTATTTGGGAGTTGGGATTAGTGATGGCGGTCGGTGGATTTATGGGCGCTCAGCTTGGCGCTAAAGTGGTGGTGACAAAAGGGCAGAAATGGATTCGCCCCCTTGTGATCGTGATGTCGATGCTAATGGCGTCTAAACTGCTTTGGGAACAGCATCAACAATGGATTCTATCAGTGTTTTAACTCGTGGAGACTGGTAACTATTTGGTCTGACACAGATATGAATCGGCCGAATCAAGCCTGCTAATTCGGTGAAGCTATACAGATATTGAGGCTCAATATTGAGTGTTTTTACGATAGAGAGCGGGATCAACGCTGGCCCAGTCCCGCCCAATGCAAGTTGCGCCGCTGCGGTGTAGGCATCCATCTCCATCAAGGGTTTGATACCAAATTTTTCTAATACAGAAAGTTGATAAGAATTGGCTGGATTGGTCATGTCGTTAGTGATGACCATTGGAGGGAGATCCGTTAGCGGCGACTTACTCACTATGTAAAACGGTTCATCAAAAAGATGGAAGGTCATCAACCCATGATGTGGTGGCAGTAAGCCAGCACACAACCCCAAGGTCGCCTTGCCGGACTGCACCCGTTCGATAATTCTCGGCGTGTGGTTGGTGGTAATGGTGATGTACTTATCTTGCTGGATAAATTGGCCCATCATCTCACCTAAATAACCGGCTATCAGAGACTTATTGCTGTCTAGGGTGATGAGAGTGGTATCTTCCAACTCTTGCTGTTCATAAATAAGCCCACGAAGTTCATTGAATGTCGGGCCAATACTCTCTATTAATGCTATCGCATCTGGCGTGAGTTTTATCTGTCGGCCACTCGGTTCAATGAGCTTTTTACCTAGCTTCTTTTCTAAATTCGCAATCCGTTTGCTGACCGCTGATTGGCTGATATAAAGCAAACTGCCTGTGCGGCTCATGGTCTTTGCTTTACTCAATACCAGTAGAGTTTCGATTCCTTCGAGTAGCATTGGGTTATATTCATGAAATTTGGGAATGATTGTTTCAACTTACCTCAAACAACATTCATTCTCTAGTCTTGAAACTAAAGCTTTGAACCAAGTTAGGTATTTTTAGCTATGCTCGCACGTGTAGCGCTGGGGAGCTCAAATTAAGAAAGGCTCCTTTACGGCTGTCTCTTATACACAAA